>CAZEAH010000097.1:0-8546 GCA_964510075.1 uncultured Leptospirales bacterium
TATAACCGCTCCGCCGCGCCTGGCAAGGCGTACACGGGGGGAATTTGACGCTTGCGCGGCGTCGGAGGAAGGAAATAGTCTTGCAGAAACAGAGGTCGAAGCGGGGATGGCATCGTTCAAATGAATGATATGACGCATAAAGAAAAATTTTGTAAATAAAAAGGAATGCAAATACGCCGATGACTCTATTACTGGGGCCACTCGTACAGATTTGCTTGTGCACCATGGTAATTGTCCATTGCGCTGAAGGGTTTTATACTCATGGGGGAATGGCCTTCAATGTATTCAGGGAACCTCTATTAATTAACATTTTTGAGGTTGATAAAGTTGCAACTCCTGATTAAATCAAGGGTTACGATTTCTGATATTGCTAAAAGTTTTAATTTTTAGAGGTTCCCTTCACTTAATAATGAGAGGTCATATGAAAGCGCCGATAATCTCGTTTATGCTTATATTCATTTCCGGCATAGTATTCCCCTCGCCCTCCGGAGCGTTTAAAAGAGATTTCCGTGCATTTTCAAGCAGTGCTCCGATCTCCAATTCGTTTAAAACGGAGGGTGGAAACGAAGAAGAGGAACGGTGGCGGGTTCTGCACTATAATGTTTCGCTTCTTGCACTAGCAGACGGTTATGAAAAAGAAACAGCCGTCTCTGATATACACGGCAATAAACTGCATTGGCATAAAATCCTCGGGTATGGCACTATGGTTACGGCTATAGCGACGGTTGTCACCGGCTTCACCGGCCCCGAGGGGCCGCATTGCGGCATGGCCGCGCTTTCGACAGGGCTTGCCGCGGCCACCTGTGTCAACGGTTTCTGGACTTACGGCAACATATTCACCGCCGGCGATACGCAGGTAAATGTCCACGCGATGTCGGGTATGCTCTCGACTATCGGCTTTGGTGCCGCGACGATACTGGCCGACGACGCGCCCCATGGCGAGATCGGAGCCGCTTCCGGGATGCTGTTCATGGTGACGTTGGCCGTGGTATATTTCTGATGCCGATCCGCGTTATGGCGGTTACGGGCGGGCACGTTGTGCCGTCACCACATATAGTTGTATCGGATATTGCCGGGAGGGGAATCGTTACCAGCGAATTCAGTCGGAATATTTTTCCAAAAATTGTACAATGACCTCGAGCGCCCTGGTCCGGTGGCTGATGCGGTTCTTCTCTTCCAGGCTGAGCTCGGCCATGGTGCGGTCGGTTCCTTCTACAAGGAACACGGGATCGTATCCGAATCCCCGGTTTCCGCGCATTGCATGAATGATGCTTCCCTCGCATATACCCTCGGCGGTATGGAGAACGGCGTCCGGACGGGCGACGGCCATGACGCAGACGAACCGGGCACAGCGGCATTCGTCCGGAACGCTTTCCATTTTTTCGAGCAGGAGCCTGCACCTTTCGGCATCGGTGAGGCCGGTCCCTCCGAACCGTGCCGAATATATGCCGGGAGCGCCGTCAAGCGCGTCGACGACCAGCCCCGAGTCGTCGGCGAGCGAGATCAGGCCGGTGAGGGAGGCGACGGCGAGGGCCTTAATTGCCGCGTTTTCCATGAAACTGCCGCCGTCTTCGGCGATGTCGGGGATTTCCGGAAAATCCCCGAGCGACAGCACTTCCATGTCCGGCACCGAACAGAGTCTGTCCCGCATTTCGCGGACCTTGTTGATATTTTTAGTTGCAATAACCAGTTTCATGGTGCCATAGTAAACTGAAGAGGGGAAGGCGTGAAACAGTTTTTTATATAAAATCGCGTGTTTGGTAACGATTCGGGCGCCTTTTCAGCGGGCCACCGAGCGATCCCCCGATTCGATTGGCATATATGAATAAAAGGTTTATTTCGATAATAAGTCTGCTCCTCATTCCCGATATCGTACTCGCCGGCTATCTTCTTTTGGTTTTCCGCTCCCAGCGGGAGTCCCTCGGCGGTTTTCTTCTGCCTCTCCTGCTTGTGGTCTGCGCGCTGCTCTTCATCAAGATCGCCATACTGACTATACTGGGTAAATATTATTATCTCGACCGCATCGGGTTCATTAAACGCATCATTGCCGAGTTTAAAAAAGGCAAATATTACATGCCGCGCTTTTCGCTGAAGGGCAGGGACGAACTGGCGGGGGTCTTCAGGGACCTGACCGTCATCGGCAAGCATTTCGAGGACATCGTCTCCACACAGAAGGGCGAGATCGAACAGCTGCGCGAGATGTACAACAACATCGTCCTTTCGATGAGTTCATATTTCCTGGTGCTCGACGAGGGCGAGGACGTACTTTTTGCGAATGAGAGCTTTTGCCGGAAGTTCCAGTACCAGCAGGGCGAGCTGTACGGGAAGAACATAGAGGAGGTCTTCTATTTCCTCACGGGGAGGGTCCGGGAAGCGATCGGAGCGCTACGCGCGACGGGCGAGTCGATCATCCTTGAGAAGACACACCTGCTTTCGAAGAAACGCATCAGCGTGATAGCCGACATCAAGATCTCGCGGATGGTCGTGCAGGGCAGAAACCAGATCATCATGGTGATCGACGACATCACAAACCGCTGCCGCAAGGATTACCAGATTACCCTTCTCAGCCAGATCTCCGAATCGATCCGACGCGATGAGGAACTCGATGAGGTTCTCTTCACCATTCTCACAGGGGTGACCTCGGGCTCGGGGCTGGGATTCAACAGGGCCATGCTCTTCCTGGTCGATGAGAAAGAACCGGCGCTGGTTGGCAGGATGGCGGTGGGGCCGGATTCGATGGATGAAGCCATTGAGATCTGGAGCTCGCTGCCCTCCGGGAAAGTTGACCTTCTCGACCAGTTCAGGGGGTTTTCCAGCGAACAGCGGAAGGTCGAAAAACTGCTGGCCAAAGTCGTCTCCTCGCGCTTCCCGCTCGATCCGGGAAGCGTTTTGACAACGGCGATTGAAAACGTCGAAAGCATACACGTAAAGGACGCCGACCTCGACGAAAGGATCGACGGTAAGCTTCGTGAACTGATGGATGTCCGCGAATTCGTGGTGGTCCCGCTCGTGGCCGTCAACAGGGCCATCGGCGTGATAATTGCCGACAACAAGTTCAACCAGGTGCCGATTATAGGTGACAGTATCGAGCTCCTGTCGATTTTCGGGTTTCAGGCGGCTTTGTCCATAGAGAGCTACAACAATCTCTCGGCGATGAAAAAGGAGATGCAGAAGATAACCGACCGGCAGGAGGCCATCGTTGAGACCGAAAAGCTGGCGGCCGTGGGAAGGATCGCCGCGCATATCGCGCACGAGATACGCAATCCACTTGTAACGATGGGCGGTTACGCGAGGCGAATACTTCAGCTCTGCCGCGAAGCGGGACGGAACGAACAGCCCATACGCTCTGCCGCTTCTGTAATACTGAAAGAATCCGAACGGCTGGAAAAGGTCCTTTCGAACGTGATGGATTTCACCAGGCCCTCGCCCTATATCCAGGAATTCAACAGTGTGAACGACATTGTCCACGATACGATCGACCTTCTTCGCAACCTCTTCCAGGAGCGCCGGATCGAGGCGCGTCTGAGGCTTTCGCCGGATATTCCGCTCGTCAAGTCGGACTTCAATCAGATGAAACAGCTGATGCTTAACCTGGTGCAAAACGCGATCGACGCCACGCCGCCAGAAGGCGTGGTCGAGATCGCCACGGAGGCCGACGCGCGAAGCGTGAGCATCTATGTTCGCGACAGCGGTTCCGGCATCCGCGAGGACGACATTGGCAGGGTGTTCGAGCCGTTCTACACCACAAAGGTGACAGGGGTGGGGCTGGGGCTGGCAATCGTAAAACGGATCGTAAACGACCACAACGGCGAGATTTCGGTGAGAAACCTCCCACATGGGGGTACGGAGTTCAGGGTCGTGCTGAACATCCCGGGCGTTTAGGACGCGATATCGCGCATGTGATTATTCACCCGCTTCCGGGGCCTTCACCGGGCGTCTGCTTTTCGGCAGTCTCCCCAGCACGAGCATGTAGGAATGGTCAACCATCGCTCGAAGCTCGGTATCGGGAACGTCGCCGTCCAGCGCAACGGTGTTCCAGTGGGCCTTGTTCATATGGTATCCGGGCGTGACCGAACGGAAGCGTTCCCGGAGCTCCATCGCGAGAAAGGGATCGCATTTGAGGTTGACCCGCGGGGGCGTTTCGTCGAGCGCGACGAACGCGAAAATCCTCTTCCCCACACGAAGCGCCAGAACACTGTCGCCTAACGGGAAATCGGCGGCCGTGCCCGGTTTTTTGAGACAGTACGCGCGCAGGTTGTTTATGTCCACCGGTACCGGAATTACGCCTTTACGTCGATATTCGCGCCCTTCATCTCCTCGCGGGCCTGCTGCTGTTCCGGCTCCCCGGCGCTCTTCTTTACCTGGTCGATAAAGTCGCGCGAATTGTCAAAAGCGGACCGGCCGACGACGTCGGTCCCCGTAACCTTGTGTATGTCCATACACCCCTCCCTTGGTGAACAGGATGATATGAGTATAGCGGTATGCGTGGGGAGAATCAAGCGGAATTTCGGGCTTTAACCCGATAATAATTACCCCTGGCCCCGGTCATTTGATTTGACCGGTGTCGTGGGTGATTTGCGTGAAAACCGATCGGGAGAGGGAAATCCGGAAGATACAATAACCGTTTGACATTCAGCCGGTGTTTATTTATCAAAGAAATAGAATGTTATAAAGCCTTCGTCGCTTCCGCGGTCCAGTAAGCGGAACACCTTGCACCCTGCTTTTCGTTTAAAAAATCCGGAGTGGCTTCCGGGAAACGTCGCGTTTCGGCGCCCTGCCTGTCGGATAATTTAACACAAGGAGCGATGCGATTATGAAACGATTGCGAGTATGGTGCCTGATGTTGCCGTTTTTTCTTGCCGGATGTATCGTGAGCGGGGTCTCGATAATGGATCAGTCCGAGTTGCCGAAAAATGACATGGGGTATCTGTACGGCCGCTTCCGGATGGAAAACGGGGGGAACGTGAGCCTGCAACTGGTACTGACGAACGTGAAGAACGGCCTCCAGTATCGCATCCCGCTCGAAAGGAGCTCCTTTTTCGGGGAAAAGAAAGGCGACGTCTACGCATTTTCTCTCAGGCCCGGCGAATACCGGCTTACGCACATAGCGGCGGTGATCACCGCGAATGGGCGGATAAACGAACAGCTTTCAATGTTCACCGATGAACGCTATTCGCGGCCGATCGTGGTGGAGGCCGGCAAAAAGCTGTATCTGGCGGATTTTACCGGCGGTGTGGAAAGGAAAATTTTTACCGCTAGCTGGGGGCTGTCCCGGATTGCGGATAATTTCGAGGACACCACGAACGAACTCAACGCGCAGTACGCCGGACTGCGGGACCTGCCCGCGCGCAGGCTCTTCGAATGAGCGCTCAGTGCAGCCGATTTTTTCGGAGCTCAGCAAGCCTGCTCCGTGCGTCCGCGAGCGGCTGCACCAGCGTCGGAGGGCAGTGTTTGATGAAGAGCTCGAGGCTCGCGATGGCGTCGCGGTCCTTTCCCTGCGCGAGCTGCACCAGCGCGCGATTGTAATATGCCGTAAAATGCTCCGGGTCGAGCGCGATCGCGCTGCTGTACGCCTTCTCCGCCCGCGCGCTGTCGTTTCTCTTCTGGTATAAAACGCCCAGGTTGTAGTGGGACAGGATGAAGTTCCCGTCGATTTCGAGCGCGTTCCTGAACCGTTTTTCGGCCCTGTCGAGGTCGCCTCTTTCCATGCAGACCATGCCCAGGTTGTTTTCGACTTCCGCGTTTTTTTCGAGCGCCGCGGCCTTCTCCCACGCGGATTCCGCTTCCTCAAGCTTCTTCCCGTGGTAGTATACAAGCCCGAGGTGTGCCCAGGCCGGAGCGAAACCATCGTCGAGCCGGGCGGCCTCGTTGAACCGCTCCGCAGCCTTCTCCGGTTCGTTCAGGTGCATGTGCGCGAGCCCGAGGTTGAACCGGAAAAGGGGACGGTCGGGTTCCAGCGTTACGGCCTTTTCGAAGTCCTTAAGCGCACGTCGCGCGTCCCTGAGCCTGAGGCGGCAGTTGCCGGAATTGTTCACATACTCGGCTTCTTCGGGATCGACGCGCGCCGCCTCGATGAACAACCCCAGGGCGTCGGCGTATTTACCGGAGTTGAAAAGGGCGAGTCCGTCGCGGTTGAGCCGGGCCGCTTTTTCCTTCATCGGGTGCTCACTCCTGGAGTTCGTTTCGTTCACCGGCGGTTTGTCGTTCCCGCAGGCTGTTACGATGATTGTAAGAATAAAAATAATACAATATAAGGGAACCTCTATTAATTAACATTTTTGAGGTTGATAAAGTTGCAACTCCTGATTAAATCAAGGGTTACGATTTCTGATATTGCTAAAAGTTTTAATTTTTAGAGGTTCCCATAAATTTATTCTCATGATACGTCGTCCTCCTGTTATCGTAATCGATCGAGCCGGAACATCACCCCGAAATGATACCGATCCTTCCGGTCGGCGCTTATACAACGCCGGGCATTATCCCTTTCCGCCGCGGGCCCGATCGTCCCTTTTCGGATCTGAAACCGGCGCCATGACCCTGTTGGCGGGAAGCGAGTGATTCAGGAGTATCTTTTTCCCCTTTTTCAATCGTCCGAGCTCGATACGCCTGGCGGTCAAACGGTCCCGGGAGGAGAATTCCCGGGAGATGTCGTCAAGTCCGGACCGGATCATCCCGAGGGCTTTTTCGCGCGGAATGTTTTTCCCCGTAAACATGGATTCATGGCTTTTATAAAATTCGTCGATCTCTTTATCGGTCATGCCGGGCCGCTTCGTTCGCAGGTCCGCCATTGCGTCGAGATAGTAGCCGGCGATCGCTTCTTCGATATACATCCACAGATAACGGCTGGCGTTTTCGCCGGAGAAGAGGCCGGATTTTTCAGCCGCCTTCACGACAATGTAGTTGTCGACAAGCTTTCGCAGCAATCTGTCCCTGAAGAGCGGGTCGGTCGACTCCTCCCGCGGCGTGACGTACCGGGTATACAGCGCAGCCCTTTCTTCGATGTATTTCGAACCGATCTCGTCGTCGTCGATTTTAATGATCCATTGTCCCTTCGAATAGCGCGAAAGTTCGTGCTTCAACAGGTCGGAGTACGGATTCGTGCATATTCGTGCCGTACTAAAGCCTGCAAGGAAACCCGCGGAAACAGAAATAATAATCACCCTGCGGTTGAAAAGGGACTGGAATAGCTCTTTGATCTTCATGAATGCCTCGCTTTATATGATGAACGGTAACTTTCAGCCATATCGTTTTTATCCACAAATTAATAACGAATTCCGTTTAGCCAGGATTCTTCGCCTGCGCAGGGCGATTAAGGAAGCTGAAACCTCGCCTGGAAATCCGGTGATGCATATGCTCAGAACCTGACATATTGAATGAAATCCTCTTTCAGATAATTGCCGTTGAGGTCCCGGAGGCCGCCGGCGCCTCCCTTTATCGTGATTTTATAGACATTGCCGGCCATGACGCCGGTGAGGTCGAATTCGTACACGCCGAGCCTCGGGTCCGGCGGCGCGTCGGGCCAGTCGGGCCCAGTGACGCGGGGAGTCGTTCCGGTGCCGATGATCCTGTCGACGGTGATGACGAGGCTTGTGGGGTTCATTCGTGTGGAAAAATGAATCCGTATGTCCGGATACCACGGCTCGCCGGCAGGGGAAAGCTCGAAGGAGAGCGGCTGCGTTTCGCCGGGTATCCATCCCGCGGGAATCTTCGGGTCGGTGATTGAGGTGATGCGCGGGGCGATGGAGTCCGGGCCGTTGGTGAGGAAATGGAACCGGTATTCCTTCGCGAGCGGATTGTTCTGGATGTCCGTGATCGTGGGCGATATACTGAGCGTGTAATGGGCCTCGCTTTCGAGCGGTTCGAGGAATTTCAGGTACGCGGTCGTATGGCCGGGGTCGGTGTCGATGAAAAACGACGCGGCGGGGCTTATGGTGATCGCGCTTCGAAGTTCGGAGACGGCGATCTGTTCGCTGAAGAGGATGACGATATCGCCGCTCTTCTCCACTCCCTGGTTTTCGATGTCCTCGCTCCACGGACCGGGCGACGGCGGCTGTGATACGGTAAGCGTGGGTTTCGTGAAATCGTCGCCGACGGTGAAGTTGAAGAATTCGGCATCCGCCAGGCGGTTCCCGCTCGCGTCCCGGATATCGGTGTTGACCGTGACGGCGTAGGTCGTTCCGAAGGGCATCGGGTAGAGCGGCGTGAAGGTGATCAGCGCGTGCGCCGCGTCCCATGAGTAGCGGCCCTCGAGCGGCGGGGAGATGGAGACGCCGCCGTACAGCGAGTTGAGGTCGATCGCCTCGGAGAAGACGAGGGATATGACGGCGTCGGGGGCGACCGTGGCGTCGTTCGCCGGTGCGAACGATATAAGCCGGGGAGGCACAAGGTCGGCGCTCACGGAAAAGACGGAGGAATGAGCCTTCCTGAGGTCGTTGCCGTGTATGTCCTCCGCGGCGGAAGAAATCGCTATGCGGTAAAGCGTCGCCTCGCCGAGGTTACGGGCCGGCTTAAAGCTGAGCCTTTTTCCGTCGGGGCTCCATGTAAAA
>CAZEAH010000098.1:0-8543 GCA_964510075.1 uncultured Leptospirales bacterium
ATGCGCAGGACGGGCGTTTGCTCGCGCGTTTGATCGCGCCGCTCCGAGTGGAATCGATTAAGGCAACGAGCACCGTGCATCTCGAGGACCCGGCCCTCATCGTCGATGCCGTACGGAGGATGCTGGGGCGATAATAGTTCGGCAAGCGCCCGGTTATGCAATCTCGTATTGAAGCGAATGATAATTTATGCCCGAAGAGCGCTTCGAAAGCCTGGTTATTTCGATTCCAACCACCTGGTTGTTTTCGTTAAAATCCAGGATTATTCCGGGGGAGACCTCCTCGGATTCGATTACGGGTGAATCGTCTATCCTGAGATACAGAGCGTCGGCTTTTTCATCTATTTTCAATCTCATAGTTTTCCTCGCATGGACCTGTCAAAATACAGAGTTATGACTTTGATGGGAATTGTCTTAACATTAACAACCACACGCAAAACACGGTTTTCATGTTCCGGTATGATTTTCAGTCTGTGCTCAAGTTGGTCATCCTCCCCGTCAGGGATTGTTAACTCGGGAGACTCGAGCACTCGCTCAATCAGGCCAAGGGATATGTCCCGCTCCTCGATCATGTCATGAGCGTGCTTCGTTAATTCATAGTTCACTATCAGACCGATATTTCTACCTTATATTTCTTCGGTATCGTTCTTTTCATGCGTCGCTGATTACGGGAAAGAAACGATCATAGAATATTTTATTATAATATGAAAATAATGATTTGTCAATCTGAAATCTTTGATTGATTTTTCCCACGGTGTCGTTATCCCTGTATTGATGAGCGTTCAAATGGAAAAGAAATCCGTATATATAAGCGAGCCCATACTGATGCGCGCGCTCGACGTTCTTGTTCCGGTATTACTGGGAATCGTCTATCTCATGACGGGACTGTACGCCATGGGGTTGCACACGCACATTGGCGAGACCGACACCAGCGCCTTTTTCCGCTACGTGCTCGAGGTGCGCGCCCAGGGCGGCCCCTGGGACTTCCTGGTGTCGCTTTTCACCGGCTCGTTCCTGCCGGCCAACCAGCACCCGCTCTTTCCTTTCGTTATCTCGCTCTTCTTCGAGCATTCGACCGCCTATTTCGTGGCGGTGAAGACGCTGAACCTCGTATTAGGCGGCGTCTTCCTTTTTATTTTCTACTATATGATGAAACGGGAGGCGGGGCCGCTAGCGGCGATCGCGGCCGGCGCGCTGCTTGTGGCGAACGACACCTTCATGATACAGGCGAGCATGGTTTCGTGCGAACCGATGCTCCTCATATTCACCACGCTTTCGTTCTCCCTGCTTATTAAGGGCGTCGACGACAACAGGCTGTGGGCGCCGGCGGGCGTCTTTATCGCCCTCAGTTTTCTCGTAAAGGGAAGCGGGATGTTCATCATCTTCGGTTTCGGACTGTTCCTGCTCGCCGACGCGCGGATGCGCTTCTGGGAGCTTTTAAAGAATAAATACCTGTGGCTGTTTCTTGCCGCCTTTGTCGTCGTTGCGCTGCCGCTCCTTGCGCGGAACACGATTGCGTACAAGTTCCCTTTTTATAATTACAACACGAAGTATCTCGCGATGGACGCCGAGGAGCGCAGGGTGAACGAGGAGCGTTCGTTCTGGGACATATTAAAGAAAGACCCGTCCGAGCACGCGGAGCGTTTCGCGAAGGGGACCGCCCGGCAGTTCAGAATCCTGCTCCACTCGCTCTATTCGTTCTCGATCCACGAGGTCCCAAAGTTCACGCGCGACACGGACTCTCCCGCGCGGAAGGCCGCGGCGGGCGCGGTCGCGGCGCTCGTCTTCGCGGCGGGCGTTTATGGCTTCGCGCGCGCGCCGATCGGCCGGAAGAAGAAACTGCTTGCTGCGCTCTTGGTGTTCGGGTTTTACCTTCCGCTTTCATGGTACAGCATCATCGCGCCCAACCGGCGCTATATTCTGCCGGTCAGCCTTTTCTTCGTGGCGTTCGCGGCGTGTGTGTTCGCCCGGGGGCTCTCGGCGGCGCTCGAACGGCGCGGGGGAAAGCCGGCGATGCGGTTTTCTCCGGAGACGATGGGCCGCGCGGCGCTGGCGGTCGCGCTCGCGATCTTTGCCGTCGCGTATCCGCTCGCGCGGAACATTCCCCTGCCTTCTGAAACCGTGCGCCTCGAAGACGATTATCACGAGCTTGCGGCCTTTTTCAAAAAAAACCTGGGTGATGACGGGCTCTATCAGACGCGGGGAGACCATCATTATTCGTGGGTGCTGCTTTATCCGGAGCTGATGAACAGGGGGACGGGGCGCGGTTATTTCGCGGACATCGGCGACTTCGTCCGCTATTTCGACGCCAACCCGCGGATACGGTTCATGCTCATGCAGCCGGAGCTCTATCGCGCGACGAGGAACATCCTGGGCGACTACGTGCGTAACGACGCGCGGCTCGGGCTCGTTCCGCTCAAGGACCCGCCGGGGTGGAGGATGATACGGATGGACGGGAATCCCCCCGCGGACTATATCCTCTACGAGCGCGTGGCCGGCCGCGGCGCGGCGCGCAAATGATTTGACAGGCGCCGTCGGGCGGGTGACACTGACGGCACATTCACGAAAAGGATACGCACACGCGATGAAGCTCATCATCCAGATACCGTGTTATAACGAAGAAAAGACGCTCGCCCTGGCGCTCAAGGAACTTCCGCGCAAGGTGAAGGGCTTCGCGAAGGTCGAGTGGCTCATCATAAACGACGGCAGCACCGACAACACCGTCGAGATCGCGCGTAAAAGCGGCGTGGACCATATCGTCGGATTCACCCGCAACCAGGGGCTCGCGCGCGGCTTCATGCTGGGGCTGGACGCCTGCCTGCGCCTGGGCGCCGACGTCATCGTGAACACCGACGCCGACAACCAGTACGACGCCCGCGACATCCCGACGCTGGTAAAACCCATCCTGGAGGGCAGGGCCGATATCGTCATAGGGGCGCGGCCCATTACCGAGATCGAGCACTTCTCGCCGATAAAAAAATTCCTGCAGAAGCTTGGAAGCCGCGTGGTGCGCATGGCGAGCCACACCGACATCCCCGACGCGCCCTCCGGCTTCCGCGCGATGAGCCGGGACGCGGCCATGCGGCTCAACGTGTTCAACAACTACACCTACACGCTCGAGACGATCATTCAGGCCGGCCAGAAGAACATGGCGATCACCTCGGTGCCGGTCCGCGTGAACGAGGACCTTCGTCCCTCGCGCCTGGTAAAGAGCATCTCGTCGTACGTCAAGCGTTCGATTCTTACGATCTTCCGCATCTTTGTGGTGTACAAGCCGTTCAATTTCTTCATTACGCTGGGCCTTGCGCTCTTCGGCGCCGGATTTCTTCTGGGCGTGCGCTTTCTCTATTTCCTCTTCACCGAGGGCGGGGCGGGGCACATACAGTCCCTCATCCTTGTGGCCATCCTCATGGGTATCGGTTTTCAGACCATTCTCTTCGCGTTTCTCGCCGATCTCCTGGCGGTCAACCGTAATTTGATGGAGGACGTACAGTACCGCCTGAGGAAACTGGAATACGGCGGGAAGAGGTAGGAGCCGGAGCTTGCCGGTTCCGCCGCGGGCGCAGCAGAGGCATCTGATGAGAAAAGCGACCACCCCGTACCGAATGATTGTCGGCGCCGTTCTTCTCGCGGGATTGTGCTACGGGCTGTACTACTTCGACTATCTCGAAACGCCTACCGAGGACTTCATAGGGAACTTCCGACCGCGCGTCGCCGAGTACCTTGCGGGAGGCTTCCCCGGCTCTAACTTCAAGATGCTGCCGGTCTACCCGCTCCTTCTCGCCGCGGTGACGGCGCTCAATCCGTTCGAGTCCGCGGACGTCATCTATTCCTCGGCGCTTTTTCTCAACATGACGCTCCTGCTCCCGTTCCTCATCGCGGCCTTTCTGCTGTACAGAAAATTCCTCGGGCCGGGGAAGGCCGCCGCGGCGCTCCTCTTTCTGGCCATAAATCCCTATACGGTCTACGGCGCGGTCAACTCCGAACTCGAGATGAGCCTTGCGCTCTTCTCGTCGCTTGCCGTACTCCTCTCGCTGATCGGCTCGGCGCTGGCCTACCCCCTGGCCTTCCTCACGGCGGCCACCAAGTGGGACTCGGTCTTCGCGGTTCCCGCCGCGATGTTCCGCGACGTCTTCGAGCGGCGCCGCTACCTGTTCGCCGTCATCGCCGGCGGGCTCGCGGCGAGCGGCGTGGCGGTCTGGATGCTCTTCAGCGTCCTCACCGCCGACTACTCCAATCCCTACATAAAAGAGATAGCGAGCCGCGGCCCCAACATATACCGTTATATAGTCGATTGCTTTCTCATCCTTTCGGGGTATGTTCCCTGGATGGCGACGCACGCCTATTTCTCGGAGAGCGTCGCCTTGAAGATACCGCTCTTCGCCGCGGCCGGAATCTCCATTCTCATCGTGCTGGTTTCGACGGTGTGGGGCGCGGCGCTTCTCTTCGTGAGGCACTGGAGAAAGACGGCTCCGCTTTCGATATTTTTCGGCGGCTACGTGCTCGTCCACATGGTGTACCAGAACACCAAGGAGCGCTATGTGATGCCGGTGCTCTGGGTGCTGGTGCTCCTGTTGTTTTACGGCATGTGCGAGGGCCTTTATCCGTACCTCAGAAACAGGGCGGGACGCCTGTTCGAGCGGCGGGCCGTGCGCGCGGCCCTCGCCGTTTTCGCCGGGTGCACGGTTCTGGGCGGGATCGGCCTTTACGCTTCGGGCGGGCCGGCGGGGCCGATCGCATTCGCGGCGGTGTTCGCGGCGATCTTTACGGCCATCATCCTGCATGAAAAACCCGATTTGACTCGTTACACCAGAGCGCTTCTCGCGCTGTGCGCCGCCGCGGTCGCGCTCTTCATGACCTTTTACGGGGTGCGGACCATGGACCATTACAGCCTGCGGCGCGTCGAGTTCAAGAAGGCCGCGCTGTGGTTCAACGAGCACGCCGGGCCCTCCGACACCATGCTGATCTCCGAGGTGAACGTTCCCAATTACTACTCGCGCCTTGAGGGCAGGCGCTACATCGGATCGACGGGTATGAGAAGCGCCGACTCCGCGTCGCTCGTCCGCGAGCTTCGCGAAAAGAAGATTACCTACGTGTTCGTGGACGATTTTTACATCCGCCGGCTTGCGCACGGCGATAAAAATGCTGTTGACAGGAAGGCCGCCCTTTTTAAAGAAATCAGGGATGATCCGGCGCTCCGGCGCCATTTCGTGCCCGTCGCGCGTTTTGAGACCAGGGGCGGGATTCACAGCACCGTGTACAGGTTCGTGCCGTAGCGCGGACCGGCGATCGGCGATTTCCATATCGAAGAGGAACTCTTATGCGCAAGCAGGCGAAGGGCCGTACCCGACTGGTGGTGGTAATTCCCGCCTATAACGAATCCGAGAGGATAGGGGAGACCATCACGGCGCTCCGTGCCGCGAGGCCCGCAATGAAAAAGGCGGGGCTGGAATACAGGCTGTACGTCGTCGACGACGGTTCCGTGGACGGCACGGGGGCGCTCGCCGCCAAGGCAGGCGCGGACCGCGTGCTCCGGCACAAGGTGAACCAGGGCCTTGGCGCCGCCATACGGACGGGACTTCTGGGAGCCCGGCGCGACGGGGCCGATATCGTGGTGAAGTTCGACGCGGACCTCCAGCACGATCCGCGCGACATCATCGAGCTCGTCCGCCCCATTCTGGACGACGAGGCGGACGTGGTCTACGGAAACCGGTTCGAGCGCATCGAGTACCGCATGCCCTTCGTGCGGAGGATCGGCAACATCGTGTTCACCCGCCTCATGCGCTTCCTCACCGGGTGGCCCCTCGAGGACGGCCAGCCCGGCATATTCGCCATAAACCGGGACTACCTCGAGATTTTCAACCTGCCGGGCGACTACAACTACACGCAGCAGATACTTCTGGACTCGTACCACAAGGGGATGCGTTTCGCGCACGTGCCGGTGAGCTTCAGAAAGCGCATAACGGGCCGTTCCTTCGTCTCGCTGAAGTATCCGTTCAAGGTCACCGCGCAGATTCTCATGGTGCTCATCAGCGTGGAGCCGATGCGCGTCTTCTCCACCGCTGGGTTCATCTTCCTCTTCGGCGCGTTCCTCATCTTCGCCGTCGAGCTCGTGATGTTCTTCAACGGCCTCATCCCGAAGCCGGTTGTGCACGTCAACGCGGTGCTGGGTCTGGCGCTCTTCGGCCTCCAGACCTTCTTCTTCGGCCTGCTGGCGGAGCTTTTCGTAAAGAACAACCGCAGCCGGTGAGCCCCATGAACGGTTTGCCGATCTTCATCTCGACGGCGGTGCCATGATGACCGATACTCCCGGCGGCACCCTGGCGCCCGACGAGGCCATACAGGAGCGCAAACGGCGGATCCTCAGCCTCAAGTCGCTCGTGTTTCTCGTGCTGTCCATCGCCCTCCTGATATACCTCCTTCGAAGCGTCGATATCGCCGCGACGCTCTCCACGATCGCGAACGCGGATCCGTGGCTGTTGTTGGCCTCGTGCGGCGCGTACCTCGTTTCGAACCTGTGCAAATCGGTGCGCTATCACGTCATGCTCCGCGACTTCGAGGTAACGCCGTTTGAGATGTTCGCCATCACGAGCTACCAGAATTTCTTCAATCAGATCTTTCCCGCACGGACAGGTGAGCTCACGCTCATATATTATCTCAAAAAGGTGGGCGGCGCGTCGCTCTCGCGCGGCCTTCACATCCTGGTGGTCACGCGCATCTACGATCTCATCATCGTCGCCGTGTTCTTCCTGGCGTCGGTGCTCGTTTTCTACGGCGGCGCGATACGCCCGGGGCTCCTTGTCATCGGCGGCGTATGCCTTGTCGTTTCGCTCGCTTCGCTCTTCTACCTGAAGTACCTGGTGATATTCGCCGACCGCCTCTTTAACGCCGCCGCGCGCATGCTCCGCCTCGACAATAGCAGACTCGTCGGCCGAATCCGCGAAAAGGCCGAGCCCGTGGTGCGCGAATTCTCCGACTACCGAACGGCGCGTCAGCTTCCGCTGCTTGTGCTCACGAGCGTTGCGGTGTGGGTGGTTCTGTACGTGTTTGCCTATCTTACCATCCTCGCCTTTCGCGTCGATGTGGGCTTCGTGCAGGCCGTTGTGGGAAACACCGGCCAGGTGCTGGCGAACGTGCTTCCGGTAAACAGCTTCGGCAGCTTCGGGACGCTGGAAGCGGGATGGGCCGGCGGCTTCATGCTTGTGGGAATGAGCTCGCAGGACGCCATCACCACGGCCTTCGGGTACCATATCATCAACTTTGTTGCGAGCGGCGTGATCGCGGCGGCATGCTGGGCGGTGCTCGCGGTTTCCCGGCGGCGGAGGGGCTGAGTGAAGTCCCGGTTTGCGGGAATGATGGGGTCAGAGCACTTTCACAGGGTGCGCCGAGGCGGCTGAACAGGGGTCAGCAACATTTAATGGATACTCGAGTTTCAGGTTGATGGTGTCAGAGTAGCGATAACCCATTGGATCTGCCGTGTTTGGGGTCAGAGCATTATCGTAATTACTATTGTAATAAATCGGTGCGGCAAACAGGCCCAATCCGAAGTGCATGCTCTGATATAATGAACCCCGGGCGTCCGTCACGACAACCTGATGCGTGGAATGTGTTGGCGGACCGCATGGTTTTTGAAGCGCTCTGACCCCACTGAAAACACGCGGTGGGCCAGATGTCATCATCACCCGCGGTTCTATTAATTTTTATGCCGAGATTAGCGAAAAATGCTTTTAAAAAGGGCGCAGTGTCTCCTTTTTAGAGAATGCGGCATAATAGCGGTATTTCCGGAACGGCGAGTAAATCGATAAGGCGGCGACAATCATGATTTCGAAGAAAGCGCAGGAAGTTACCCCCTTTATCGTCATGGACGTGATGGCCAGGGCGCAGGAACTCGAAAAGTCCGGTGAAAACGTGGTGCACCTTGAGGTGGGGGAGCCCGATTTCGAGACGCCGGCGGCCATCCGCAATGCCGCGATCGAGGCGATCCGCTCCGGCAAAACACATTATACACACGCGATGGGGCTCATGGAGCTTCGCGAGGCGATCTGCGAGCATTATCGGCTGGAATACGGGGTCAGAGTAAGCCCCGAACAGGTTCTGGTGACCTCGGGCACATCGCCGGCTTTCCTCTTTATGATGCTTGCCATTCTCGAACCGGGCGATGAGGTAATTCTCTCAAACCCGCATTACGCCTGCTATCCGAACTTTATCCGTACCGTCGGGGGCGAACCGGTTTTTGTGCGCACGCACCCCGAAGACGGCTTCCAGTACCGCCCGGAAGCCATCAGGGCCGCTCTGACCCCCCGGACCCGGGGCATTGTCATCAACTCTCCGTGCAATCCGACCGGTATAGTGATGACCGATCAGAACCTCCGAGATATCGCGCAGTTCGGCGACCAGTATATCATCTCCGATGAAATTTACCACGGACTTGTGTACAGGGGCAGGGCGCGGTCCATCCTGGAGTTCACGGAAAGGGCTTTCGTGATAAACGGATTTTCCAAGCTCTTCGCCATGACCGGCTGGAGGCTGGGCTATGTGATTTTCCC
>CAZEAH010000099.1:0-8500 GCA_964510075.1 uncultured Leptospirales bacterium
GATAAGGGGTGGTCTATGGACAAGATAGTGATTGCATCGTCAAGGGAGAGCGCCGGAAAGACCAGTATAATAGTGGGCCTGGCGAAGGCCCTGGGAAAGACATACGGATACATCAAGCCTTTCGGCGACAGGCTGCTGTACCGTAAAAAGAGGCTGTGGGACTATGATGCCGCACTCGTTACGCAGGTTCTCGGCCTCCACGAGAATCCGGAGGATATCACCATCGGCTTCGAGCACTCCAAGCTGCGTTATATGTACGATGAAGTGCGCATCGGGGAAAAGGTCAAGGAGCTCGTCGCCAATACCAGCAAGAACAAGGACGTGCTGTTCGTGGAGGGCGGCAAAGACCTCTCGTACGGGGTCTCGGTGCACCTCGACGCGGTGACCCTCGCGCAGAACATCGGCGGGAAGCTCATCGTGGTGGTCAGCGGCAGCGACGACGCCATCGTTGACGACATCATGTTCATAAAGAATTACGTGGGACTCGGAAAGGTCGATTTCCGCGGCGTCATCATCAACAAAGTGCACGATCTCGAGGACTTCAACGCGACCTATCTTCCCGCCATCGAGAAGACCGGCCTCAAGGTGCTCGGTATAGTGCCCATGCAGCCCGATCTCAAGAATTTTACCGTTGGCTATCTTTCGGAGTGCCTCTTCGCCAAGGTGATAGCGGGCGAGGGAGGCCTGAATAACGTCGTTAAGACCATCTTCGTGGGGGCCATGTCGACGAACGAGGCGATGCGCAATCCGCTCTTTAACAAGGAAAACCGCCTGGTCGTGACCAGCGGCGATCGCAGCGATATGGTGCTCGCTTCGCTCGACCAGAACACCATTGGGATACTGCTCACCAATAATATCCTTCCGCCCTCGAACATAATCTCGAAGGCTTCTGAGATGAATATTCCGCTTCTCCTGGTTCCCTCGGACACCTACCAGGTGGCGCGGCAGATCGACGCGATGGAACCGCTTCTTACCAGGGATAATACCGAGAACATCAACCTTCTTACCGAGCTCATAAAGAAGAATGTAAAGATCAAGGAGATCTGAGCGCGGCCCGCCCGCCGGCCGTAACCCGGCCGTGGAGACGACTGTTGACAGTGAAGGATGGGGTCGTCAGCCCCGTCCTTTTTTATTTTCCGTGTCGAACATCCCCGTCGTTGGAACGAAGTGTCACCGGCTCACTGCCGTTTTCAGGCCGCAGGGCATGTCCATTTGCTGTTCAATTGTTCATATTTGTTTTTTAGTTTTATGAATGGTTAAATCCTATTATTTAAAAAAAACTATAAATTAGTGCTTTACAGGGATTCGCACTGCCGTTATATTATAACGACAGAGGGTTTTGGGAGTGTGCGCCGTAGACACTCCAAGCGGGCGTAATGTTCAGCTATTATTGCGCGCGATGAATTACTAAAGATAAACTCACGCAGGAGGGGCCGATGGACAGATTAGTAATTGCGTCAACAAGGAGAAGCGCGGGAAAGACGAGCGTGGTGGCGGGTCTTGCCAAAGCGCTCGGAAAGAAGTACGGATACATTAAACCGCTCGGCGACCGGCTGGTGTACCGCAAGAAACGCTCGTGGGATTATGACGCGGGTCTACTGACCTACGTTCTCGACGCGAAAGACAATCCCGAGGACGTGACGATCGGTTTCGAGCATTCCAAGCTGCGCTACATGTACAGCGATGAAACCATAAAAAGCAGACTCGAAGACATGGTGAGCAAGGCCTCTACGGGCAGGGATATGCTGTTCATAGAGGGGGGGCGCGACCTCCAGTACGGCGTGTCGGTTTACCTCGACGCCATCACGCTTGCCAAAAACCTGAAAGCAAAACTGCTGCTCGTCGCAAGCGGAAACGAAGACGCAATCGTCGACGATATCACCTTCGTGAAGAAAAGCGTCGACATGGCGGGGGTGGACTTCCGCGGGGTGATTGTAAACAAGGTGCACGATCTCGAGGACTTCAATGCCACCTATCTGAAGAGCATCACCGACCTGGGGGTGAAAGTCCTGGGCGTGATTCCCTACGAGAGCGACCTGACGGGGTTCACCATGGACTACCTCTCCGAGTACCTCTTCGCAAAGGTAATCAGCGGAAAGAAAGGGCTCGGCAATTTCGTAAGGAACATCTTCGTGGGGGCCATGTCCACCAACGAGGCGATGCGCAATCCGCTCTTCAACCGGGAAAACAAGCTCATCGTTACCACCGGGGACCGCGGCGATATGATCATCACGGCGCTCGAAACCAAGACCTCGGGCGTGCTGCTGACCAACAATCTGCTGCCGCCGTCGAACATCATCGCCAAGTCGTCGGAGATGAACATCCCGCTCCTTCTGGTCTCGGACGACATCTACAACGTGGCGCGGCAGATCGACGCGATGGAGCCGCTTCTCACAAGAGACAATACGGCGAACATCAATCTTCTGGCCGAGCTCATCAAGAAGAACGTCAAGCTGAAAGATATCTGACCGATCACATGCCGCGGGGCGTTGAGTGCGACGCCCCGCGGAGCATCACCGAAGTTCTCCCAGCCTTTTGATCACCTCCTCGACGTGTCCGGGGACTTTGACCTTCCGCCATGCGTGGCGCACCACACCCTCGGGGTCGATGATAAAGGTGCTTCGTATTATTCCGGTTACCTCTTTGCCGTACATCTTCTTGACGCCCCAGGCGCCGTAGCGCCCGGCGACCTCCCTGTTCCCGTCGCTGAGAAGCCTGATGCCGAGTGAGTGTTTGTCGTAAAACCGACAATGGCTCTCAGGAGAATCGGGGCTTATTCCAAGCACCACGGCGCCCATGCGCGCGAGCTCTTCGACGCGTGCGGTAAAATCTATGGCTTCCATGGTACAGGCGCTTGTGTTGTCTTTGGGATAGAAATACAGTACGACCCATTTCCCGCGCAGGGATGAGAGGGAAACGTTCGCGGTGTCCTTGTCGGGAAGGATGAAATCGGGCGCGGTGTCGCCGGGGGAGGGTGAAGTGCGGTCATTTACTGCCTTAAGTTTTGCGCTTTTCATGTGTAACCTTGCCGGCGAGTGGATGAGTTATGCGAACGGAGTTCGAATATAACGTTATTGATATCTTCGAGATCGAAAAGCTCAAGGACATTTCTTCCTTCGAGGTCGGTCCTGTCGGCGCATGCCGTTTTACAGCCGGCCACAATCAACACCATGTCCGCGTCATCTTCCCGGTTCACCAGCTCGACGCCGTGCGGCAGGTTGCGGCGGATGTATTCGACCGCCGCGACGCGCCCGTAACGGGGGGTGCATCCTCCGCAGTACCTGACGCCGATCCGCAGTGCTATGGCGTTCACTCCTCGATGCCGCAGAGGTGTTTGGCGACCTTCTGCTTCTGCTTGAGGTTGACCTGCCGGGCGATCATTATGCGCTGCGCCTGCGGCGAGCCGGCGCCGTGCATGGATTCGGTGAGGTAGCCGACCGCCGCGGTGCCCATGGTGATGTTTTCTATAAGCCTGAGGATACGGCACCGGTTTTCGGTCGGGACGTCGGCGCGGCCGCGGTAATACTTGTCAAGCCACTGTCCCACGACAGGCGACCTGAAGTCTTTTTCGGAAGGCAGGGTCACCATGAGGCCGCCGGCGATGTCCTGAGCGAGGCGCGCGATCTCGTAGGGGAATCGCGTGACGTTCTGCTTGTGGACGTTGGCGAGCAGGGTGTTGACGTAGTAGGTCCCGGATGGTTCCCTGTGCCCTTCCGCCGCGCAGGCGATACAGCCGCAGTACAGGGTTTCGTTGAGGTGGTTCATCTCGATGATCTTGTCCTTCACATGCGAGGCGTTCTCCGCGCCGTTGTACTCGGCCGCTGCCTGCGCCGCGCCGATAAGCACATCTCCCACGCCGACCTTGCACGCGTAGCTCTGGCGGTGGTACGAGGCGAATTGTTCGACAAGTTGTCCGGAAAATTCGTATTCTTTGTACATGAAAACCCGCTCCCACGGGACGAACACATTGTCGAACACCACCAGGGCCTCGTGCCCGCCAAAGAACTGGTTGCCCCTGTCGATACTGCCGTCCTCGAGCTTTCGCGTGTCGCAGGACTGACGCCCCATGATATAAGTAATTCCCTCCGCGTCCGAGGGCAGGGCGAAGGATATCGCGAAATCCTTGTCCTCCTCTCTCATCGAGATGGTCGGCATCACGATTATCTCGTGCGAGTTGACCGCGCCGGTTTGATGAGCCTTCGCGCCGCGCACCACGATTCCGTCCTTCTTCTCCTCGACGACATGAAGAAAGAGGTCGGGGTCGGTCTGCCGGTGAGGGGCGAGCGATCTGTTCCCTTTGGGGTCGGTCATCGCGCCGTCGCACACCAGATCGTTGTCCTGGACGTACTGCAAATATTTAAGGAAGCGTTTGTTGTATTCCGTGGAGTATTTTTTGTCGATATCGTAAGTGACCATTGACAGGGCGTTTAACGCGTCCATTCCCACGCAGCGCTGGAAACAGCATCCGGTGAGCGAGCCGAGCAGGCGCCCCATCTTGCTCTTTTTGACGAGGTCGTCCGTGCTCTGGTGTATGTGGCAGAAGCGGTTGATTTTTTTTCCCGTGATATGGGAGGTCGCCGTCATCAGATCCTCGTGTTCGGGCATGTGCGCCAGCCTGTAGGTCATGGCCACGGCGTTCATCGAGGGGCGGATTATCGGGTCGTCGACCACGTTCATCACCCTTTCTCCGAACATATAAACCACAAGCTTGAGCTTTCTGAGGCTCTCCTCGTATTCCTCCGCCGTCTTCAGTACGATTCTATCGTTTTTCATTGCTTTCCTCCCGGTAGTGATCGGATGAAGGTTTTGCCGCCTGTTTCCTCGGGTGTTTTCGTTTGTCCCGGCGCATGGAAATTTCGGCGCGGCCGGCAATCCAACGATTGAGCAAGCAGTCCGGCGTAGAACCGGTCGCAGGGACAAAAAAAGAGCGGGGATTGTAATCCCCGCCCATCATATCACATCGGCGCGTATTTATTGCAACGACTTTACACTATGCCGTAGGCGAGCATGGACTTGGCAACCTTGATGAACCCGGCGATATTGGCTCCGGTCACATAGTCTCCTTTTCGTCCGTAGGTCTCGGAGGCGTCGAGACAGGCGCGGTGTATGCTCTTCATTATGCTCTGGAGCCTGGAGTCCACCTCCTCCCGTGGCCATGAGAAGCGCATGCTGTTCTGCGACATCTCGAGTCCGGAAGTAGCCACCCCCCCGGCGTTGGCGGCCTTCCCGGGACCGTAGAGAATCTTGTATTCCTGGAAGATGTCGACCGCTTCCGGGGTGGAGGGCATGTTCGCT
Source organism: uncultured Leptospirales bacterium (assembly GCA_964510075.1). Lineage (GTDB taxonomy): Bacteria > Spirochaetota > UBA4802 > UBA4802 > UBA5368 > MVZN01. The sequence goes on from CAZEAH010000099.1 coordinate 5,296, forward strand.
CCTTCGGAAACGCATACGCATCCGTTTTTAACCAGGGCCTCCGCGTTTTTGCCGTTGATTTCGTTCTGGGTTGCGGATGGGAAGGCCAGGTCGACCTTCAGGCCCTGTTCGCGCACGACGTCCCAGACGTCCTGACCGTCGAAATACTTTGCGCCGAATTTGTCGGCATACTCCTTGATCCGCCCGCGGCGTATGTTCTTGAGTTCCATCACGAAGGCGAGCTTGTCCGCGTCTATGCCCTTCTCGTCGATTATTGTGCCGTTGGAGTCGCTCAGGCTTATGACCCTGCCGCCGAGGGCGTTGACCTTCTCGACCGTGTACTGCGCAACATTGCCCGAACCGCTGACGATTGCGGTCTTGCCCTTCATGTCCTGCCCGCGCGTGGAGAGCATCTCGGCCGCGAAATAGGTCGCGCCGTAACCCGTCGCCTCGGGACGGATGAGGCTTCCGCCGTACTCGAGCGCCTTGCCCGTGAGGACACCGGTGTGCTCGTTGCGTATTTTCTTATAGTAGCCGTACATGTACCCGATTTCGCGCCCGCCGACCCCTATATCGCCTGCCGGTACATCAACATCGGCGCCGATGTGACGGTAGAGCTCGCGCATGAATGCCTGGCAGAACCGCATAACGTCCATGTCGCTCTTGCCCTTGGGGTCGAAATCGCTGCCGCCTTTCGCGCCGCCCATCGGAAGGGTGGTGAGGCTGTTTTTGAATATCTGCTCGAATCCGAGGAACTTGATGATTCCCAGGTTGACGGAGGGATGGAAGCGAAGCCCGCCCTTGTAGGGCCCGATGGCGTTATTAAACTGCACGCGAAAGCCCCGGTTTACATGGACTTCCCCTTTGTCGTCAACCCACGGTACGCGGAACATTACGACCCTGTCCGGTTCCACGATTCTTTCGTAAATTCCGGCCTTTACGAATTCGGGATGTTTTTTAATGGTAGGCTCGAGAGTGTCGAGCACCTCCTTTACGGCCTGGTGAAACTCGAGCTGTTCCGGATCCTGTTTTTTCACCTTGTCGATGATTTCGTTGATGAGTGACATTGCCGTTCTCCTCGCGTATGCTGTAGTGATGTTTCGTGAATATAGCAGAACTAAAATATATTCGCGTAAAATTTAGTCATACTAACAGGACCCGGCGCGGGTGATTGTCAATGATTATAGGCCCGTAGAGGGGCGGCGAATTGTTACGGCAATGTTAAATTTTCCCGGGGTTGCTGTACAATTTTGAGCGGTTTTCTGGAGTAAAGTAAGTAGGAGAATTTGGGTTGACCGGCCCGGCAGCCCGATATACACAGATGGAATCGTACAGCGGAACGAGGGGGATATAATGGATGAGCATATTACGGTTCGGTCTCCGGCGGCGGTCATCGTTTTCAGCGTGATCACGTGCGGCATCTACGCGCTGTACTGGATTTACCGGTTTTCGAAGGACCTGCGGGATTTCACCGGCAGGACCGACATCAATCCCGGGCTCGATCTCCTGCTGTGCATTCTCTGCTTTCCGTATGTAGTGTACTGGTCGTATAAATACGGAATGGTGCTCGACGAGGCCCTGGACAGGGCAGAACAGAAACCCGACGGCAACGCCGTACTCTATCTCGTACTCTCCATATTCGGGCTCTTTATCGTCACCATGGCGATCATGCAGTCTGCCGCAAACAGGCTCCAGGGGCGAGAGCGTGCGTAAGCGCGATTATTTGGCCCTGGCTGCGGGCGCGGCCGTCGCGCTCGCGCTGGCCGGCACTGGCGGGTCCGCCTGCTTCTTTAAATCCGTGTACGGCGTGCCCTGCCCGGGGTGCGGCATGTCGAGAGCGCTCCTCGCGCTCGCCTGCGGCGATGTCGCCCTTGCGTTTTCGTTTCATCCGCTTGCGCCGCTCGTGCCGTTCATCGGCCTGGTGGCCCTTTTGAGGAACACCGCTCCCTTCAGGGAACTGTACAACAGCGGGATTTTCTGGGTCGCCTGCGCCGCCTGCTTTGTCGCCGTATGGGCGGTGCGCATGGTCGTGTATTTCCCCCATACGCCGCCCATGGAATACTCGCGATCGTCGCTCGCATACCGGGCATTCGCGCTTCTTTTCAATTGAACATGGAGAATGTCTGATGGATGATGGAAGAAGCGTGCAGGAAAAAAATTTTACGCGCGCCCGTTTCCGTTACCGCGCGTCGGTCGTTTTTCTGGCAGCGGGCCTGGTGTATGCTCTTTTTCCGCTTGATTTCATTCCCGATCTTCTGGGTCCGCTCGGCTGGGTCGACGATATCGGTGTTCTGTCGCTTGCGTTTATAACGGCGCTGCGGTCGTACCGCCGGATGAAGCGCGCTCTCAGCGACCGGCATCCTCGAAGCACACGATCTTCTGGGTGATGATGTCAGAAACGATCACCAGCTCCCTCTCGATATCGTACACCCGTACGATACCGGAATAACGCTCTTCATCGGGCAGAAGCCGTCCAAGAATGTTCGGCATGGCCGACAGGTAGGCCTCGTTAAAAACGGTTCCTCGGTTCTCCGGAAAGAGCGCCACATAGAAGATGTCCGTCTCCACCAGGTCCTGGAAAAAGTGTGTCCCGAACGAGAGTTCCGGCACAAGATCGTCACGCATGCTGGCAATCTCCATCAGGACGGCGATGTTGTTTATTTCCGAGAAACGAACGGGTATGCCCAGCGACGGGGTAGAGGTGCCCCAGCGCCCGGGTCCCATTAAAAGCGTGGGACACGCCGATCGGTTTCCGATCTGCCGGTTGAGCCGACCGACGAGGCGTGCTATGTCGTATTTCTGGGAAAGCGGAAGCTCGCCGTATCCCCCGGGATCGACGGATATCACCCTTTTAATGCGCTGTGATATGTTGCCTCCCATAAAGTATCCCTCGGAACGAAAGAACGTCGCGGACGGATCGATACTGGACGGTAGTGTAACGCTTTTGTCCTGCCAGCGCGTCTGCTGAGGGCGGCATTGCAGCAGGTTGATGTGGTACGCGCCGTTCCTGTCGAAATTCACCGTAAATTCGATGTCCACAGGGTATGAATAAGCGCTCTCTATGGTTTTCATCAGGCGCTGCATGTCGGCGGCGAAGGGGGAGTCGGCAAGAAGGCGTTCGAAGGTAAGCACCCAGGCTTTCCTTTCGCCTTTTCCCATGTCCCTCAGGCGCTGTTCGGATTCGATGTCGCGGGCCGCCATCAGCTCTATGGGAATTTCCACTCCC
>CAZEAH010000100.1:0-8466 GCA_964510075.1 uncultured Leptospirales bacterium
CAGACATTGCGCCGTCCTGATAAAGGCCGCTATGTCCTTGGGAGTAAAGCGCCTCACGTTTTTACTGATCACCTCGAAGGTGTGGCGCTCGACGGCCGATACGGCCGCCTCCCCGTTATCGGTAAGCGATACGTTGACGATGCGCCCGTCGGCCCCGTCCCTGTATCGGTCCACCAGACGCATTCGGCACATCCGCGTTACCAGCCGGGTTGCGGTGCTTACTGGTATCCCCATCTCCCCTGCTATGGCGGTCATCTTTGCGGGCGAAGTGCGCCGCAGGTACTGAAGCAGGTATATCTCCTCGAAGCTAAGCTCGAAGCGTTCTACCTTGGAACGCTCGAACAGATAAACCGCTCTGAGCGCCAGAAAGAGCGTTTCATCGAGCTCGCGCCGTCCGAGCGGAATTCCCTGCGCCCCGTGTGACGGTTTTTCAGCCATGAGGCAATACTGACATAATTATTTCCATTTTGCAAGTATTATTTCCGCCGTACGCTCACGTGCCTGTTATATTTCCTTTATTCGGGCGGGGATTCAATCAACCGTTTCATCTCGGCGACCGAGTGAGCCACTGCGCATTCGGGGAGTGACCGTATGAAAAACCGGCCGTAGCCTTTGGTGAGAATACGGGAATCGAGCACAGCCACCACACCCCTGTCGTTTTTTCCGCGGATGAGCCTGCCGAACCCCTGCTTGAACCTCAGCACTGCGGCCGGCACCTGAAACCCATAAAAGGGATTTCCCCCGCTTTCCTCAATACGCTCCATTCTGGCCTGCACCGGCGGTCTGTCGGGAACGGCGAAGGGAAGGCGCATCATTATTACTCCCCGAAGGAGGTCGCCGGGAAGGTCGATCCCCTGCCAGAAGGAATGGGTCCCCATAAGAACGGCGTCTCCCGCCTCAAGATATCGTTCGAGCGCCTCGGACGCCGGGCACTCCCCCTGCGCGAATATCGGGTAATCGATCATTTGGGCCAGGCGTTCGCGCACGCCTTCGAGCATACGGTACGAGGTAAAAAGCAACAGGCAGTTCCCATTGAGATGGGTGATTATCTCAGCGGCAATACGCGCGGCGTCTCCCGCGAAAGAGTCGCCGTCGGGACCGCCCTCCCCGCGGTTAAGCATCAGGATCGCCTGTTTTCGGTAGTCGAACGGAGAGTGCAGGAGGAGTGAACGGTAGCCGGACGATCCAAGCCTTCCCGCAATATACGAAAAATCCCCGTTCACGGCGAGGGTGGCGGACACATACACCACGCTCTCGTACTGCCCGGATACCTCCCTCTCCATGATTTCGGCCACATCGACCGGCTGCCCCCTGACGGTGATGTCGCCCAGGAGTTCTCCCTCTCCCCGCTCAAGCCAGTACACCCAGCCTGCCTCTTCACACGCGGTTGCCGCCGACAGAGCCCGGATCGCGGAAAAGAGCCGGGAGCGTGCGATATCGAACTCCGTGCGATACCGGTCGTCATCCATCTGTTCTTCTATATCTCCGAATAACGCGTAGAATTCTTTATACGCGGCCATCATCTCGGCTCCCGTACCGAGGGGCTCCCTCAGCCTGTGGGTGGACTTCTCCCCGGGCAGAAGTGAGCGCAGCGATTCGAAATATTTCTGTACTTCGGTGAACAGCGCCTCATGCGCGGCCAGCGCCTTCTTCCTCAGCGACTCTCGTTTTATTTGGGAAAGTACCGTCTTTCTGCGGCCCCGGCGGTGGAAGCGCTCCGCTATTTCCATCATTGCCGTAAAACCGATGGAGAAACCAAGCTGGTCCGAGGCAACGTCCTCGAGCGAGTGGGCCTCGTCGAAGACAACGACATCGGCCGCGGGAAGATAGGTCCTGCCGGACGCCAGGTTCGCGAAGAACAGATAATGATTGAGGATCAGCACATCTGCCTGCTGCCAGCGCCTGCGGGCGATCTGAAAAGCGCACTGAGATGAAAAGGGACAGGCAAACATGCCGCAGGCGTCGCTCTCCCGCGAAATACGCGACCAGAGCGACTGCGGCATTCGCGAATCGAACCGGTTGACCGGCCCTCCACGATCCATAAGAGCCCGGAGTTCCTCAAGCCAGGAAAGCTCGGCCCTGTGAAATTCACCGCGCTCCAACAGCGCCTCGAAGCGCCGACGGCAGGGGTAGTTGGCACTCCCCATGCAGAGCTCGTAGCCGAACTCCCTTCCCGTAATTCGGCGCACGATCTCCCGCGCGACGGGGATGTCCTTTTCGAGAAGCTGTTTCTGAAGCGCGCGGGTCTCGGTGCTCACCCAGAGGCGTTTGTCGTTTTCGACGCAATAACGTATCGCCGGCACGAGATACGCGAGGGTTTTCCCGACGCCGGTTCCGGCTTCAACAAAACACCCCGTATGGTCACATAGGGCCTCCAGAATAAAATCGGCCATACGCGACTGCTCCTCGCGCGGCTCGAAACGCCCGTCGATCGAGGACAATATCCCGTTATCGCCGAACACCTCTTTCATCGGACGCCACCGGAGCTATACGATACAATGTGCGCGCTCATGCCGGGCCGAAGGCTGGCCCGGTATGCTCGAAGAATCAAGAACTATTTAGCGGATTTCGGTTTATTCAAACCGGAACGATGGATAGCGGTCTACGAGCCCGACCATAAACGCGCTTACACCGGTCAGGTAATTGAAGTAGCGCACCATGAAGTCGAAGAGGATAGTGGGCCATTTCCTGAATGCAAGGACGGCTACCAGACCGACGAAGTAGATGAGGAGCGCCCCGAGCGTGAGCAGAGAAAGCAACACAATGTGCGGAAGCAAGGCCAGCACTATTCCGACACCGGTAAGGCGCAGAAAAGCGACAAAGCGTGAATAGCGCACCGGATATGTCACCGAAAGTTGAAGCGCGTAGTCAATATTCTTTCTTCCGGTGAAACCCGGCATTTCCTCGACGACATCGAATGCGCAGGCCGCAAGGGAGACCGCCCCGCGCAGCGTATTTTCCTGGACCTCCAGGAAATCCTCCTCGGGGTAACCCCTGAAAAGCACGAGCAGCGTATTCACGAAGCCGAGCACCCCCGATACCGCCGCGTACAACAGGTTGACGAAAAACCGCGGCAGAAGGCCTATCGCGAACAAGCCCGCCAATCTCAGGGCCGCGCCGGTTCTCGAATGCGTAAGGGAATAATCGATGGAAAAATTTACGACTCCGCCGGGGACCGTATCGACCGCGGCCGTTCCGCCTTTTTCAAGATCCGCCTGGTAGCGTGAAAACTCCTGGCGGGTTTCTATATCCAGATAATCCTCCGACGGCACGGCAGGCCCGGGGGCCGGGGTTTCCCCGGAGTCAGGTTCGAAGAGTTCGTCGGCGAACTCCTCCTTCTGCAGTTTCTCGAGATCGATCTCGGGAAGACTCTCGACCTCCATCTCGTCGATTATCCGAAGATCGCTTTCGCCGGCCAGATCGTCAACGCTGAGTGATGGATCGATCTCCCGGAGATTAAGTTTTATATCCTCCTCCCCGGGCAGTGCCTCTTCCATCCCGTGAGTTCCCGGGGCGATGTTCGCGTCCCCTCCGCCCAGTTCGTCTATTGTCAGGCCTGTGTCCTCGAGAGTAAGACGCTCGTCATCGTCAATATCGACGCCCTTCTTCAACTCCTCGACCTCGTCCAGCGTTATGTCCAGCGTGTCAAGGTCGATGGTGGTATCGAATTCGTCCTCCATCGCATGCGACTGCGGCCTGCGCTTCGCCGGAGGCGCGACATCCTCCAGTTCGTCGAGAATGAATTCGTCCTCCGAGGAGCGGCCGGCCCCGGAAGAGGCTGCGCGTTCGCCCTCATCGAGATCTATATCGAGGGAATCCAGGTCGATCGTTATGCTCTCATCAACATCGGCGGAGTCTTTCGAAAAGACCTCGTCGGATTTTATATCGCTTTCCATCAGTATGTCGTCGGGCAGATCCATCGGCTCGGCCCTGCGCGAGTCAACCTTGCCCTGAGAGGCCATGGCGTGCGGCGGTTCCTCCTCGAGCATGATCGAATCGAAATCGATATCGTCTTCAGCGGGCTTCGCCGCTCGCGTTCGCGCCGGTTCCTTCGCGGGGCCGCCTTCGTCGACGAATCCCATGTCTTCGAACTCGTCCGCCGGCTTCTTCATCTCGACATCGAGGCTCTCTCCGAAATCCTCGAGCTTGAGGGCCTCATCCTCGAGCGGTTCGTGCTCAGCATCTCCCTTCCGTTCATCCGCAACAAGGCTGTCGACGGAGTCCAGACCGAAATCCTCGGCGCGGAGCTCTTCATCCATTTCGGCCCGGGAATCTATAGATGTCGAATCGAAATCCTCGAGCGCCCTGGCCAGCTCCTCATCGGTGGGTAGCGCCTCTTCCCGCCCCCTCATTCCGTCGTCGTCCGGGGGCAGAGCGGGACCCGTATCGAAGTCGTCGGCGAACACGCGCTCGGCATTCGCGGCCGCGGCCGTTCTCACCTGGCGTCGATTGTCGATGATCACGCTGGTCCCGCACTTCGGGCACGAGAAACCGAATTTCTTGTTGGTTATCTTGCCGTCGTCCACCGAATAGGCGGCGTCGCAATGCGTGCACCGTACTATCATCGCGCTCTCCTGACCTTATCTCCCCGGATAGTATCGCTCATTGACGTTGTGCTGCACGATCAGAAATGAAATGGGAAGAAACAGTATCATGTACCATTTCAGGTCCCTTCCGTTGAGCTCCTCCGATTTCTGCATGTACTTCATGTTGATGTACAGGCTCCACAGGCCGAAAGTGAGAAGCACGAGAAGAATGTTGGAAACCGGCTTATCATTGAAAACGCGGCTCATTCTCGCGAGCCACCAGAAATAATACAGCCCCCCGGTAAACGCCATAAGGAGGAAAAGTACGATGAGGTTGTTTTCCGGGACGTTCTCGACCTTCATGAGCGCCTCTGATCTTTCGTTTCCGCCGTCGGTCCGCGGCAGTACGTCGCAAACGATACTCCTCCGGATTATTTCCCGCTCCTTTTTCCAAACGCGTCGCGGGAAAACGATCCATTTCCAGATGAGCGGCGTCTGTGGTACTAACTTATGGAATCAAATTAAAAACTTCAATAAATAATTAGCACAGGTGCGTTGCTATAAGAACGGATTTCCACCCCGTCATTCTCCTCACTCCTATGCGCGCCCGCGTCACCGCTCGTACGACGACTCTATTTTATTAACGGAAAAACCCGCCTTTTTACTTACTTTTTTTTCCAGACACCCATCCAATAGCTCACTGCGCGGCGCCGGCACACCCTCCGGAAAAAGTTCTTGTAATTTTGGTCAATTTTTCGGCCATAATCAGCCTAGACCATCCAGCGTCCCCGACGGAGCAAAATACGACAATGAGCCCGATTAAGGAATTCAGCTATTCCGACATATTCCAGCGACGGCTGGTTTACTATAATCTCTCCGCCACCGTTTTCCTTGTCGCTTTTATTTTTTCCGACATCGCGCTCGCCTTTAATTATTACGCACCGTACGAATCGACCTTTCGAATCGTGTTCCTGGCCGTTCTCGGCGGTGTCATGCTGGGCAATCTCGCCGGCCGGGTGCTCTTTTCGAAGTCGGGCCGGTACCGCCTTATATATACGCTGTCCGACCTCGCGTTTACCGCCGGTTGCGCCCTCTTCGTGGCGAGGAAGGTACTGGCATCGGGAGAGGGAGAACCTCTCCTTGACCTCTTCTTCGAACATCGGATTTCGCTTTACACGGCGGTCCTGGCCGCATCGTTTTTCACCGGAGTGAAGTCCGTCTATTTTCTGAAAATTGCATGCGGTGAATTTATAGACGACCACAGGAGCATCCTGACGTTTTTCGCAATTCTCTTCATCGCAGTTGCCGCCGGAATCGCATACGCGTTTCTTTCCTTTCGCGTAGAATTCGCATATCACTTTGCCTTTCTCCCGTTTCTGGTCTTACTCCCGACCCTTTTCCTGATACGGCTGCCATATTCGCCGCCGACACTGTACGCACAGGAATACAAGGAGCACCACTTAGAGGAAAAAAGCGCGGCAAGGAAAAGGGACGACCTGGCCTTCGCGTACCTTAATTTTTCATACATACTCCTTTACCTTTTCCTCGGCTACCAGACCGTTCTGCGTTTTCTCGGGGATTTCCTCCATGTGCAACTGCTCTTCGTATTCGGATGTACCGCGGCGATACTTGCGGGTTTCGTCTCTGCCCGCCTGCTTAAAAAAACCTGCCTGCCGCTGTACACAGAGATGCTCTATCCCCCCGCGTTCATACTTTTTTTCATCGCCGTTAACGCCCTCGGAAACACTCTCGGCACCGCGGCGACAACGGCCGTCTTTCTTCCCGTAGCGTGCGTATTCGGATTTTCTATCTATCATACGCTACGCGATATACTCGACACATACGACCACGGGAAACGCTTTTCAATAATAGATTTTTCACTTTTTATCCTTCCCGCGCCCATTCTGGCCGCACTCCACCTGCTCGAATTCACCAACCTGTGGTTTTTTATCCTGCTCTATGCCGTCTTCCTTCTGAATACCGCGATACCGGTAATAAATCTCGTGCAGACCGAGGCGAGGTCCTGGATTAAAGCCGTATATCTGGCCGGGGCGGCGGCGCTGGTACCGGTAATGCTGTTCGTACACATCACCTTCGACATCCCCCTTAACGGCAGGCTGTACGTCAGCCATATTGACGGCTATGCGGACATCGCCGCTTTCGACTCCCCCCATCCCTCCGGCGCAAGCGCCGGACTGGTCCGCTTCAACGGCCGGAGCATTTTTTCCTCACGCGACGATACGGTGAAAAACCTTCAGCGCACTCTCGTTCCTCTCGCGCTTTTCGCAAGGGCAACACAAGATGGAAAACACCGTATCCTGTTTATCGACGGCAATCAGCGCTTTTATCGCAATCCGGCCATCGGTTATTTACCCGGCGCCGTATGCCTCGACTATATTCCGCCCCGCGCCGTCGACTTCAGAGAGCCTCCGTTTACCGGTAACAATTTTTACTTCGTCGAACACGGAGAGATCCTTCGCCACCTGAAATCCATGGTGGCTCCGGCGGACATGATTGTCGATATACCGAACATCTACGACCTCGCGTGCAACCGCTTCAGATTCTCCGAGGAGTATTATTCGATAGTCGGCCGCTCCATATCCGTAAACGGCATATTCGCCCAGGTTTTCAACCTCGCACACGTCGACCCATCCACTCTTGCCACGGCGCTCTCCGGAATGAAAAAGCGGTTCGACAGTTTCGCCGGATTCCTTTTCTCCGACCACCTCATCGTCCTGTGTGCCGCCGGCCCTTCTCCCCTCCAACTCACGCGTGAGGGCTTCGACAGGATGAGCGCTCTATTCCGGGACAAACCCGATTTGGCCGGACTCTTCATCAACGAATATCAACCGCTTGCGCACCTTCTCTTTACGGACATCGACGACATGCTGGTTCATTTCGGCCATGCCGGAACACCGCAATGGCCGTGTTCACCGAAGAGTTCAGGCTGGGCGCTCGGCGAACAGATGGAAAACACCTATCTCGCGGACAACCTCAGGATAGGCGGACTTATCCCCCCCGCTGAACCAGGATATTTCCGCACGGGCATACTCGCGGGCATTCAGGCGCGCGGGCAGGTGTTTTCCTTGCTAAAAAAAGCTTCACTTATGGAGGTGCGGGGCGAATTCGACGGAGAGACCGCGGTCCTCGCGCAGCTTCGGAAAATGGGCGACTACCTGCCCGACCTGAGGGCTTACATATCTTCGCTACTCGCGTTCAAGGAGCGCCATTATTACACGGAGGCCGTTCGACGCGAAAAGGATCGCTCCTGGGACACGGCGGGCACCCTCTACAGGGCGATCATCAACATTAATCCCGACAATTTCGAGGCCAACTATCGGCTCGGGATGCTGTCGATAACCGTCCAGAACCTGGACGACGCGTTCAGATATCTTCAAAAGGCCATGTTTCTCAAGCGCGACGACACGAAGGTACTCTATCAGATGGGCGTCCTTTTCTTCGCGATGGGCCGCCCCCAGGAGGCGCTCGAATATTTTATCCGCGCGATGGAGCTTAAAGAAAGCACCGCCGGCATGTTTCACTATACCGGCCTCTGTTATGAAAAACTCGGCAGGATACAGGAGGCGAAAACGTATTACGAAAAAGCCCTGCTTGTCGATCCGAATGATTGCGCCATCCAGTCCAGCCTCGAAAGGATCGGGGCAACGATAGAAGAAGAAAAAAACCGATGGAAGACCCCCGACCCGCGCAATCAGTCGGATGTCGAACAGGGCGAGAGCATTCCGCTCCCCATCAATCAGTCTGCGCGGGACATACGATTGAGCGATACCGAGGCCGAAGCGGCCAAGGAACGCCCCTAAATCCCGCCGGTTTCTCCGAATTTTTCCCTAATCGTCCTTACCGCCCGCGAGGGTGAATCAGGAATAATTACGGTGACGGACCGTCCGGCCCTGCGCCCGAACCTCACGCATTCCTCGTG
>CAZEAH010000101.1:0-8451 GCA_964510075.1 uncultured Leptospirales bacterium
AGCCGGGCTTCTTCTATCGCCTCGGTCACCGGTTCGGGAATCGCCCCGGCCGGTCGAATTCGGCTTCCGATTGCGACCCGCCGAAATCAATACGGACACACGCAATGCGGCTTGAAATTCTGTACGAGGATAATCACCTTATCGCCGTCGAGAAGCCGGCGGGGATAATCACCCAGCGGGACAGCACGGGACGTACCGCGCTCATCGATCTGGTGAAGGAGTATGTCCGTGAAAAATACGCCAAACCCGGGGAGGTGTTCCTCGGAGCGGTGCACCGGCTCGACCGCACCGTATCGGGCCCCGTGCTGTTCGCCCGGACATCCAAGGCGGCGGGACGCCTCTTCGACGAGTTTAAATACCGGAGGGTGATGAAACTGTACGCCGCGCTTGTACACAATCCGTCGTGTTTGGTGGCGGCATCCGGCCTTCACCCGGTATGGAGAACGCTCACACACCACCTTGAGCGCAGGCGCGACACAACGATCATCGCCGCTGCGGCCGGGCCAAAATCAAAAGAGGCCTCCCTGGAGTACGCCCCGCTCGCCAGCACCTCCCATCTCGCACTGCTTCTCGTCAATCTGCACACGGGACGGAAACATCAGATCCGCGCCCAGCTCGCCGCTTCGGGATTACCGATAACCGGGGATTTTCGCTACGGCTCCCCCGAACGGGATTCCCCTGATGCGATAGGACTTCACTCCTGCTTTCTTCGCTTCACGCATCCGACGCTGAAAGTTCCGATCGAAATATACTCTGAGCTTCCGGCGCGCATTTCATCACGCGTCGATATGCCGCGCCCGCTTGGTGATATCATCCGGGAGATGGTAAATGAGGTCAGACTCTGAAACGCGGCATTTATCGTTGACAAATGCCGCTACAGAATAGTATCCTCCTCGAGCAGCACATCGGGGGACAGGAATGGGATTTTTAAAAGACGCGCGCAAATCGTTCATTAAATACAGTGAAATGCTGGTCGACAAGACCGAGGAATATACCCGGCTGGCGAAACTGAGCCTGGAGATCAAGAGGCTCGAGTACACCATCGAGAAGAATCACATAGAAATAGGCGAATACGTTTCCGGCAAGATCGAAGAGGGCGCTCGCTCGATCAACATCGACGACGATGCCGTCATTTCGCGGCACAAAAACATTACCGAATGCCGGAATACCATCGCGGCCAGAAAAAAAGAAATCGAAGAAATCAAGCAGGCACGCGCCGCGGGAACTTCCGCCGGTTCCGGAAAGAAGGCGGAATAGCTCGCGCCCGGGCCCGCGCTTTACCTTTACCATGCCACTATCATCCAAACGAATAATTGACGCCATACGCGCCTTCAAGGGTCCTTTCACCTACGCGGATATCCTTATGCGTGCGGGCGCTGAAGACGGACCACGCGCGCGCAGAAAAGGCGGGAAATCCTCCCGGGAAAAAAACGGTGAGCAGTCGCGCATCGACGAAACTCTTCGCGAGCTCATCGCCGCCGGATTTCTCGTCAGGAGCGGCAAGAGGTACACCCGTACCGACATGTTCAGCCCCGAGGGGGTGATCACCATTGACGGAAGAGGGGCCGGCACGATAAAAACCGACGATGGTCGGACGCTGGCGGTAAGAAAAGAAAACACCGGTAACGCCCATTCCGGAGACCTCGTGCGTGCCGAGCTGATTGATATCAGACGCGGAGAGTGCCATGCGCGAGTAACGTCCGTAAGCAAGCGCCGGAAACAGCGCTATATCGCCCGCGTGGAAAGCAAATTAAAAGAATATATCGTGTACCGCCTGGTCGACCTGCCCGGCGGCGTGCTGGTCCGAGGCCGACGTTCTTCCTCCGAGCCCGCGAAAGGCGATATGTGCATCATTCAGCTGACGGGCAGGACCGTGTCGGGAATGACGGAATGCACCCTCGAACGCTCGTTTTCCCCCGACAACGAGGAATACGACGTACAGCGCATACTTATCAAACACTCGGTTCCCGACCAGCACCACCGCTACGAGGAACTCGACGCTTTCGATAAAAAATTCCTTTCACGCGAAAGAAAGGGACGGAAGGATTACCGCGGGCTTTTCACCGTAACCATTGACGGCGACAACTCGAAGGATTTCGACGACGCCATATCGCTCGAAAATACGCGCGGCGGATACCGGCTGTATGTCCATATAGCTGATGTTTCGGCCTTCGTCACAATGGGAGGCGAACTCGATCTCGAGGCGGCCAGAAGAGGGACCAGCTTCTATCTGGGGAACCATGTCGTTCCCATGCTTCCGGAACTTCTCTCCAATGAATTGTGTTCGTTGAAAGAGGGAGTGGACCGCCTCACCCTGTCGGCCGAGCTCGTCTTCGACAAAACGGGAAGGCTCACGTCGCATACCTTCCACCGCGGCATCATACGGGTCGACAGACGCCTTACCTATTCTTCGGCCCACGCGCTGGTTGAAAGCGGAAAACGCAGGAAAATCGATCGCCTGCTTCTGTCGATGTACGAATTCGCCGTACTGCTCAAACAGCGGCGCATGCAGATGGGGCGCCTCGACCTCAACCTGACCGACTCCGAATTCATTTATGAAGGCAACACGCTCGTTGACCTCATCGCCGCGCAGCGGCTTAAAAGCCATATCATAATAGAAGAGTTCATGCTGAGTGCCAACGAAGCGGTCTCCAAAGTCCTGCGCGAAAACGATATTCCCACCCTGTACCGCATACACGAAAACATCTCGATGGAGAAACTCACCGCGCTACGGAAATTCCTTCAGACGCTCTCGATACCCCTGCGCTCCGGCGGCAATATCGGCACCGCCCTCCAGGAAGTAATAGACAGGGTGCGCGGGCGCGACGACGAGGAGGTGGTGAACTACATCATCCTGAAATCCCTCATGCAGGCCTATTACGGAGTGGAACCGCTTGGCCACTTCGGTCTCGGATTCAAGGACTATACCCATTTTACCTCGCCCATACGGCGCTATCCCGATCTCGTCGTGCACCGGTGCCTCAAGGCGCTCATCCTGCATCAAAGCCCGCCGTACACCGTCGAGGCCCTCCGCCCTATCGGAGAAAGAAGCTCCGAAATGGAACGCGTCGCCCAGAGCGCGGAGCGCGACCTGTACCGGTTGAAATCATGTCGCCTGATGTACGATCGCGTCGGTGAGCTTTTCGATGCGGTGATAAGCGGTATTTCACGGTACGGCTTCTTCGTTACTCTCATCGAACGACCCATCGAAGGGATGGTGCCGCTGAGGGCGCTTACCAACGACTACTACCTTGTAAATGAGGACGAATTCACCATCGTGGGGCGCAGGCTCGGCAGGCGCTTCAGGCTTGGCGACCGTGTCCGCGTGCGCCTTACCGGCGTGGACATTGACACCATGAGGATCGATTTCGAGGTGGCCTGAAGCCCGTCCCCGGCATTCCGCCCCCGCGAATCAGGCCTGCTTAAATTGAGCACGCAGTTGCCCTCCCGTCCGCCGATGTGATGCGACAGGCCGCATTTCGAGCACATTCGTCTTTTATATAAATTTTTATATATAGATAATATTTTTAGTTACCCCCTCCCGTTTACGCTATAGTGTATCAGGCATTTACAGCATGCGGAACGGACATCTTCCGCCGCCGGCCGGAGGGATCTATGACAAGCGAGGGATACGACGCTTTCCTTAAAAGTAATGCCGGCCGTATTGTCGAAAAAATCATCGAGCTCGACAATTTTACGGACTCGGATATCTCGTTCCTCAAGCGTGAGATAGTTACCGACATCAATCGTGGAAAGAAAACTCCCGTCGCTCAGCTCAATGAGATACGGTCTCTCATGGTGGACTATTTCGCAATCAGGTTCATCGAGGAAGAGCTCGGGGTGAACTTCTGAAAACGACGCTCCCTGTCAAATTTTTGTTGAAATAATCGACCACTCCCGATTTCTTTCCCTGTACGGAGAGGCTGTTCCGGCCGCCTCCATCAATCAAGGGACGAGTGCGAATTCTTCATGAAATTGACCGCACGGGAAAGCAGGCATGACTTCAGCGAACGGGATACGCTCGTGCTGTTCCTTTCCGAGGGCTACGAGGACGGGAAGGGGGCGGCCGTCCCTGAAGGTATTTCGCATATAACAAATCAGGCAAACCTCGGATTTTTCAGGGGAAAAATCGGGGAATGCGCGTTCATTCCGATCGCCGGCAGGCCGGCGCTCATTATAGCGGGACTTGGAAAACCCGGCGAAATCACGCGCGAAACATTAAGGAACGCCTCGGCATCGGCCGTCGGCGCCGCGCGCAAAAAGAAAATTGCGGCGCTCGAGATCATCCCTCCGCTCCTGAAAAACCTCGGGGAGAAGGATGTTATCGCCGCACTCGCCGAGGGGACGTACCTCGGCAACTACAGCTTCGATCGATACAAAACCCGCAAGGACGAGGTCGACGCTCCAGCGCAATCGGCGCATTTCCACTCCGGAGACGCCGCCGGCGTAGCAAAACTCCTCAAAGAGATATCTATAATCTGCTCCAACACTTTGCTCTGCCGGGACCTCATCAACGAGACGAGCGAACGGGCCAATCCAGTTACGATTGCCGCCGAGGCGAAAAAGCTCGCCAGACTGAAGGGCGTTTCCTGTACCATCCTGGACCGGCGCGACCTCGAAAAGCTCGGAATGGGGCTTCTGCTTGCGGTCGGACGCGCCGGGCAGCACCCTCCCCGGATGGCCGTAATCAGGTACGCCGGCAATCCGCGCGGTAAAAAGTCGCTCGCGCTCGTCGGCAAGGGCATAACGTTCGACTCCGGCGGCCTCAATCTCAAGCCTTCCGGCCACATCGAGGACATGCGCAGTGACATGTCGGGCGCGGCCGCCTGCATCTACACGATAAAAGCGGCCGCCGAACTAGGATTGAAGAAGAACCTGTACGCCGTAATCCCGCTGTGTGAAAACATGCCGGGGGGTAACTCGTACCGTCCCGGCGATGTCTACCGGGCCTTCAACGGCACAACCGTGGAGATAGGAAATACCGACGCGGAGGGACGGCTCATTCTTGCCGACGCACTCGCCTACACGGAAACTCGTCTCAGGCCCGATTACATCATCGACATCGCGACGCTTACGGGCGCGTGCCTGGTGTGCTTCGGAGAGATTATCGCGGGTCTCCTTACCCCCAGCGACGAGCTCGCCGGCGCCCTGCACACCGCCGGAGAGTCAACCGGCGAGCGCCTCTGGCGGCTTCCCCTGTACGCCGATTATGCCGAGGATATCAAGTCCGACATCGCCGATATGACCAACGTCTCGTCCACACGGAACGCCGGAACGATCATTGGCGCCACCTTTCTCAACGCTTTCGTGAAATCGACCCCGTGGGCGCATATCGATATCGCCGGAACCTCATGGGGATCGAAACAGCGCGGCTACCGCCCCAAGAACGCGACCGGATACGGTGTGCGGCTTTTTATAGAATTGATACGCAATCTGGAAATATAACGGCAACCGCGCGTCCTGACCCGACGCGCGCAAGGAGAAACCATGAGATTTTCAACGAAGGAACTGGTTGATATCGCGATTGGAATAGAGGAGTCCGGTTATTACTTTTACACGCAGTCCCGCAAGAAGTTCGACGATCCGCATTTCAGGGAACTCCTCACCTTTCTCGCCGAAGAGGAGCTCCGCCACAAGGAGCTTTTCGAGAAATTGCTCCGGGAGCTTGGCGACGCGCCCGGTATCTTCACCGACGATTACTACCAGTACCTGAAGGCCCTGGGCGACGAGCGGGTTTTCAGAAACAACGATGACGTTGACGCGGTCGTCGCGACCGTCAAATCCGTCTTTGACGTGTTAAAGATAGCGATGACAGCGGAGAAGGATTCGATCCTTTTTTACAGTGAGCTCCTCACCATGCACGACAAGGACAGAGACGCCCGAACCGTCCTTAACAGGCTTATCAACGAGGAGCGCAAGCACATAGTGCTCATCCTCGAGCTAAAGGAGAAGCTGGAGCTTTCTTCCCGCTGACGATCGCGACACGGGACGGTCGAATCAGTAGAACTGCCGTGTCGAGGAGCCGGCCTCCTCCCCCTCGAGTCGTGCAAGCTCCTGTAAAAGCTCCTTTTGTCTCGGCGAGAGCTTTTTCGGAACACGTACGTTTATCTTCACAAGCTGGTCTCCGCGACCATACGAACCTAGATAGGGAATGCCGTTGCCCTTCAGGCGGAACACCTGGCCGTTCTCGGCGCCCGCCGGAATTTTCATTTTCACCTTGCCCCCGGTTATCGTCTGTACCTCGATCTCCCCGCCGAGGCATGCGAGCGAGTATGAAATATCGACAATGTTGAGTATATCATTGCCGTGGCGGTCGAACACCGGGTGTTTCTTTATGTGGATCACCACGTAAAGGTCGCCGCGGGGGCCGCCCGACGGTCCCTGCTCGCCCTCTCCGGAGATTTTCAGCCGCGAGCCTGACTCCACTCCCGCCGGTATCTTCACCGTAATTTTACGCTTTTTGGATACCAGGCCCGAACCGCCGCACGTTTTACACGGGGAGGTTATGATTTTGCCCTCTCCGCGGCACTTGTAACACGTCTGTGTGATGGAGAAAAACCCCTGTGTCTGACGGATCTGGCCGGTTCCGCTACAGACGGGGCAGACCGCGGGCTTCGAACCGGCGCCGGACCCGCTTCCATTGCAGGTGGCGCACGTTTCGTTGCGCGGTATCTCGATCTGCGCCTCCTTGCCGGTGGCCGCGTCTTCGAGCTCGATTACAAGGTCATACTGAATGTCAGCGCCCCGGCGAGGCCTTTTTGCGCGCCCCTTTCCGCTGAAACCCGCGCCGAAGAATCCCTCGAAAATATCACCCAGATCAAAATCGCCGAAAATGTCCGAAAAGTCCGTGTACGCCCCGCGGCCGAAGCCCTCGAATCCCGCGACCCCCTCGTGCCCGAACTTGTCGTACTGCGCGCGCTTTTTCGGATCGCGAAGGATTTCATAGGCCTCGGTGGCTTCTTTAAATTTCTCTTCCGCTTCGGCGTTACCCTTATTCTTGTCGGGGTGATACTTAAGGGCGAGCTTTCTGTACGCCTGTTTTATCTCGTCCTCCGAGGAGTTTTTCTGTACACCCAGTATCTCGTAATAATCTCTTTTCGTACCCACAAAGCCCTCTTAGCGTATTCCGTCCTGGTCTTCAGACTCTAAACCGCCGGAGGCGGGTACATGCGCACCCGCCTCCTCGATCCAAAACCCCTCATTTCTTATCGTCATCCACGACTTCGTAGTCCGCGTCAACAACATTATCGTCGGACCGGGCGGAATCGCTTCCGGCCTGCTCCTGTTTGGTCGACGACTGCGCGCCGGTCTGCGCTCCGCCGGCGGCCTGCTGCTGTGCCGTATCGCGGTAGATGCGCTCCGCAAACTTGTGGGACGCCTGCTCGAGCTTCGATTTAGCGGCGCGTATCGCGGCGGCGTCGCCGCCTTCCATCGCTTTTCTGAGATTGGCTATTTCGGACTCTATCGCCTGCTTTTCCGAAGCCTCGATCTTACCCTCGTTGTCCTTTATAAGCTTTTCGAGCGAATAGATGAGCGAATCGGCCTCGTTTCTGGCCTCTATGGCGTCACGAAGCTTTTTATCTTCGTCGGCATGGAGTTCGGCATCCTTCACCATACGCTTGATCTCTTCTTCGTTAAGTCCGCTGGAAGACTCGATGCGGATCTTCTGATCCTTCCCCGTGCCGAGGTCCTTGGCCGAAACGTGCACGATGCCGTTCGCGTCGATATCGAAGGTCACTTCGATCTGCGGGACGCCGCGCGGCGCGGGGGGTATGCCCACAAGGTCGAATCGGCCCAGGGTCCTGTTCTGGGACGCGAGCTCGCGCTCTCCCTGGAGCACGTGGATGGAGACAGCCGGCTGGTTGTCTGCCGCCGTCGAAAATATCTGGCTTTTCCGCGTCGGGATGGTCGTATTGCGCTCGATAAGCTTGGTCATCACGCCGCCGAGCGTCTCGATTCCGAGAGAAAGCGGGGTGACGTCCAGAAGAAGAACGTCGTGCACGTCTCCAGCGAGAACTCCTCCCTGAATCGCCGCTCCGATCGCCACCACCTCGTCCGGGTTGACTCCCTTGTGGGGATCCTTGCCGAAAATGCGCTTAACGAGCTCCTGAACCGCCGGTATGCGGGTCGAGCCCCCCACCAGTATCACCTCGTCGATATCGCCCGGCGTAAGCCCCGCGTCCTCCAGCGCCCTCTGGCAGGGCTCCTTGGTCGATTCGATGAGGTCCTCGACGAGCTGTTCGAATTTGGCCCTGGTGAGCGTCATGATGAGATGCTTCGGCCCGCTCTGGTCGGCGGTGAGGAACGGTATGTTGATCTCCGTCTGCGCCTTGCTGGAAAGCTCGATCTTCGCCTTCTCGGCCCCCTCCTTGAGACGCTGAAGGGCCATCTTGTCGCCGGAAACGTCGATACCGGTCTGTTTTTTGAATTCGGTGATGAGCCAGTTCATGA
>CAZEAH010000102.1:0-8448 GCA_964510075.1 uncultured Leptospirales bacterium
GGGTTACGATTTCTGATATTGCTAAAAGTTTTAATTTTTAGAGGTTCCCTTAAATTATTGCCTCAACGGCCGCTCCCGCGGGTAGATACACAGGCGCGTTCGAGTCTCTAACGTGCGTATAAGCCCGCACGTTTGTATGGGCGCCGACGATGACGGATGAATGGAATACCGGATACCGAAAACACTGCTTGCAATGCTGGCGATATGGGTACTCTCGGCCATGGGATCGTGGCACGAGGCGTATGCAGCCGGATCCGCCGGCACATCGGGCGCCGATTTCCTTGAGATTGGCGTGGGGAGTCGTTCTCTCGGGATGGGCGAAGCGTTCACCGCGGCCACCGACGACGTAAATTCCATTTACTACAACCCTGCCGGGCTCGGCACCATGCGTTACCCGGTGCTTTCAATAATGCATCAGGAGCTGATACTCGACTCCCGGTTCGAAAACATCAGCGCGGCCTTTCCGCTGTTCTACGGATTCATGGGGCTTTCAAATTCCGTGTTTTGGGTTCCGCCGTTCGATAAAATAGATGTCGACGGTAATAAAACGGGTACCGTAACCTTCTATAACGCCTGTTTCACCGCGGCCTACGGCCAGTCGCTTGGATTTATGGAAGTCGGCGGATCGATAAAGTATATTTATCAGAAGATCGATACCCTCACCCTTCATTCGGTGGCCGCGGACGTGGGTGTCCTCAAGCGGCTGTACATGTACTCGCCGTTCGATGCGCCGATTCGCAACTTTATAATCGGTATGTCCCTGCAGAACATCGGGACAAAGGCAAAGGACGACGAATTGCCGCGAACCATGAGATTCGGCGCCTCGTATTATCTTACGCGCTGGTTCGACCTGAACATCGACTTTTCGCAGTACTTCATCGACAGCTCCGACCTGTACGACTTCACCTACGGATTCGAGGAAAGCCTTCGGACGAATGTGGGCGCCGAGTTCAGCTACTTCAACATCCTCGCGCTTAGGACCGGGTACCGTTTCAACGACGGGGGCGCATACAGCCTGGGCATGGGATTCAACTACGCGGTGAAGGACGTGGGCTTTTCCATCGACGCGTCGTACAGCGATACCGGCGTTTTCGGGCCCGTGTACTCGTTTTCGGTTACCTTCAAGCTCATTCCGAAGATCATCACGGTGGAGGACCAGTTGAAGGCGGAGGCCCATTACCAGAAGGCCATTAAATACTATATCGCCAACGACATAGACTCCGCGCTCGACGAATTCAGAAGCTGCCGCGACTACAACCCGTACCATAAAAACGTCAAAAAGAAAATAAAAGACCTGGAGTACCTCAAGGAGCTCAAGCGAAAGAATGAAGAACTCGACAAGAGAAGGCAGATCGAATGACGAGATGCGGCCTCTTTCGGCCGAGACCGATATTAAGACCGCCGGTAGCGGCGCTGTATTAATGAGGATGGGAGAGACGCGCGTTCTGTGCGTGGCGAGCGTATCCACGACGGTGCCGGACCATGCCGCAAACCGGGGGTGGGGCTGGATTAGCGCGGAATACACCATGCTGCCGTATTCCACACGCCCAAGGACGGAGAAACGGCCTTTACGTCCCGACGGCCGTTCCGTGGAAATCCAGAGACTGGTGGGACGCTCGCTTCGAAGCGTCGCCGATCTTTCCAGGCTCCGCGGCTTTTCGATAACGGTGGACTGCGACGTGATAAAGGCGGACGGAGGCACGCGGACCGCCGCCATCACGGGCGGATATATCGCGCTTCGCGGGGCAGTTGACCATCTGATAGCCGACGGACTCCTTATAGATGACCCGCTGAAAGGCGCGGTCGCCGCGGTTTCCGCCGGCATTGTGGACGGACAGACGCTTCTCGATCTGGAATACTCAGAGGATTCCCGCGCTACGGTCGATATGAATGTCGTGATGGACGACTCGTTTAATTATATAGAGGTACAGGGAACGGGCGAAATGCGTCCGTTTTCCAGGAAAGAGCTCGACACACTGCTTGCCATGGCCGAATCGGGCATACGCGCGCTTTTTGAACTTCAGAAGTCCTGTCGCGGGCGATTCTGATAAACTCAATCGCCGAACCTCCCGATACTATGAACAGAAGCCGGCCGGGTGCGCATACCCTCGGGGCCGGCCGTATCCAGCGAGAAATGCCAGGGCGCGGACGACCGCGCCGAACGACAGGGGAGGGGGGGGTGCCCGTTTTTACGTACGTTCGAGTTTTCGTCGTTGCCTCAATCCTTGTTTTAGCGTGCTCCGGGGCGTTGTCGGCACAGAACTATGTTCGAAATACGACCGTCATCGATTCTCCGACCGCATATACCATTAGCAGGGGAACCTACCAGATCTCCTTCCTCGGGTATGACCGAGGCGGGGTTGAGCTTAAAGCGTTGATCGGACTTCACGATAACTTCTTTCTGGGAGCGTCCTTCGACGTACAGCACCTGATCGGAAAAGACGCCCCCGAGCCTAACGTGCCCGGAGTGATCGCCAAGATCAAGTTTACCGACGGATGGGAGCGCTTCCCGATCTCTTTCGCCATAGGCTATGATTCATTTTATATCGGAGAGCAGGGAAAGCGCGAGAACGACGACAACAAACTCAACCGGATGATCTACGGGCCGTATTTTGTCATCACAAAGCCGATATACCTCCTTGACGATGAACAGCACATACACGGCGGTATTCGGACGCCGACCCAGCCGGACTACGTGCCCGAGGACACGGCGTATTTTATCGGTCTGGACATCCCGATCGGTGAATTTTTCGTGCTGAAATACGAGACCGAGCGAGTGTATTACGACTTCAGGCGGTCGGACGAGTGGCTCCACAACGTGGGAATGCGCTTCTCGTATCTCGGGCGCTTCGGCGTGGAGTTCGGCGTTCTCTTCCAGTCGGGCGAGCGGGCGCACCGGATCATCCGCATCGAGTACAATGACCAGTTCTAGGGTCATTGCGGCCGCCCTTGCCGCGGTCATCATGACCGCTTCGGCCGCTGCCCCGGCGGCGCGAACCTGCACCATCACCATAATCAACCGCGAAGGCAGGCGCGTTTCGCTCCGTGTCGAGATCGCCGCCAGCGAGACGGATCGTCAGCACGGCCTGATGTACAGAAAAAGCCTTGAAAAAAATTCGGGCATGCTGTTCGTTTTCACCCGCGATCAGTATCTTAATTTCTGGATGAAAAATACATTTCTTCCTCTCAGTATAGCCTACATCGGCGCGAACGGAACAATCAGCGACATGCATGACATGGAACCGCTCGACACCTCAATAACGTATCCATCGAGATATCCGGCGCGCTACGCGCTCGAGGTAAACAGGGGCTGGTTCGCCGCGAACGGAATAGTGCCGGGTTGCCGGATAGAATTGAATGGATGCGTCGGTAAACAGGATCCCGTCATCGGCCGATGAGCGCTCGCTCCTGGTGGCGATACGCCTGGGCTCCCAGGACGAGGACGGTGTCGAACAGTCCCTCGACGAGCTCGCCATGCTCGTCGACACCGCGGGGGCGGTCATCGTCGACCGGATCATCCTGCGGCGCCAGGCGCTCGACGCGGCCCATCTGATAGGGCGCGGTCAGATCGAGCGTATATCCTGCATCATCGCCGAAAAGAACATCCGGCTTATCGTGTTCGACCTGAACGCGGTAAAGCCCGCCCAGATTCGCAACCTCGAAACCATTTTCAAATGCCGTGTGGTCGGACGCACGGAGGTGATACTCGACATCTTCGCCCGGCGGGCGCGCAGCGCCGAGGCGAAAATCCAGGTCGAGCTCGCGCAGCTCAGGTACATTCTTCCGCGCCTCAAAGGCCTCGGCGGTGTACTTTCCCGGCTCGGAGGAGGCATAGGGACGAGAGGCCCCGGAGAGAAGATGCTTGAAACAGACCGCCGCCATATCCTTAGAAGGATCGCCAAGCTGAACGACAGGCTCGAGGAAATCAGCGAGCACAGGAAGCTTATACGCAGGGGCCGCGCGGGTCAGGTGCGCGGGGCGGTGGCGGGATATACGAACGCCGGGAAGTCCACCCTGATTAATCTTCTCGCCAGGGACGACCTCTTCGTGGAAGACCGTCTTTTCGCGACCCTGGACGCCTATACCCGGGTGGTGTATCTCGACGAGGCGAGGAAAGCCCTTGTAACGGATACGGTCGGCTTTATCAACAATCTTCCCGCCAACCTTGTGGAATCGTTCAAGTCTACGCTCGAGGAGATTCGTAACGCGCACTTCATCATCCACGTCGTCGACATAACGGCCAGGGACCTGCTCCGGAACATGCGGACGGTCGAAAAAGAGCTCGCGGCCCTGGAATGTTCGGACAAACCGACAGTGCTGTTCTTCAACAAATGCGATCTCCTGCCTTCAACGGAGGCGCTTCATGCCGTGAGATCCAGGTTCCCGCAGGCCATTGCCGGTTCGGCAAAAACCGGCGAAGGCATCGATGAACTAAAAAGGGTAATGGCCGGACTGCACTACTCGATTACCCGGGCCAAATCGTAAAGCGGCCGGCCGAACGGGCCGAAAATATATGTATGGACCACCGTTTTTCATCGATCCCGACGATCGCTCTTGCCGCATCAATCATCGCCCTTGCGCTGTATGGAAGCCTCGCCGCACGCAATGATGACAGGCCGGTTACGAAAACAGCCGACACGGACAGGCTCGAGGATGCTATAATAATAGACGGTCTCCGGATGGACTCTGAAAATCCCCCGGAAGAGGAGGGGGGAGAGATAAACGGGATGATCCTTTACGACGACGACTTCATGCCGGCACAGGGGGAGGCGGAGACGCGTCCCGCGAAAAAGGAGAATACGGTTTCATCTGAATCGGTCCTGAAAGAGTTGAAAGAAAAGGACCCGCGCTGGCATACAATTGCTTACACCATAAAGCGTGGAGACAACCTGTGGTCGATCGCGAAGAAATTCGGCACCGATCACCGGTCGATAATAGGAATCAACGAAATTAAAAATCCAGAGTCGCTGAAACCCGGAAGAAAGATACTCGTTCCCTCAAGAGTTGGCATCTACTATACCGTACGTAAAGGCGATACGCTGAGCGGCATAGCGGCGTGTTACAGGACGAACACGGCGAGGATACAAACTCACAACGGGATAACGACGGTACTGCGTCCGGGCATGAAACTCTTCCTTCCGGGCGCGACGGCTCCCGTATCTCGTCCGGCAGCGGTGCGCGGAGATTCGTCGGCCGTAACCGGGACGCCGCGCGGCGATACGGAACGTACAAGACTGAATTTCTCGTGGCCGGCGCGGGGAAGGATTAGCTCGAGCTTCGGCCACAGACGGGACCCCTTTACCAAAACGAGAAAGTTTCACTGCGGCATCGATATCAGTCTCGATCCGAGTACGCCGATACTCTCCGCCGCGGACGGAACGGTTATTTACAGCGGATGGAAAGACGGATACGGAAATATGATCGTGGTAAAACACGAAAACGGGTATATAACCGTATACGCACACAATACATCGAATGAGGTTCAGGAAGGGGATACGGTTCAGCGGGGACAACGTATCGCGCTTTCCGGAATGACCGGTCTCGTGACAGGAGCGCATCTTCATTTCGAGGTCCGCAAATATCTGACGCCGCTCAATCCCCTGAGAATGCTGAGGTAAGCGATGAAGCGATTCGTACTGGGTTGCGTAATGGCGGGTGCGGTATGCGCCGTAACTTTCGTCACCGGCGAAGCGAATGCCGGAACGCTCATTCGCGCTTCCGACCAGGCGGCACGCCTGAAAGTGTTTTACCATGAGCGTGACACCACGGGATGGAACGCGGTGCTTATCGGCAAGCTCGAATCCATAGGGACGAAGGAAGAATACGATAAAGACGATATAGCGCAGTCGGCCAGCGATAAATCGAAAGCGAGCGTTCGATTGTTTCACTCCGAAGGCATACGGACGGGTGATGAAATTTTTGTAATCAACGATAAGAATCTGATCGTTTCACGACTTGAAGTCAAGGCGGTGTTTAAAAGCGTATCGTTCGGCCCGATGCTGGTTGGATACGGAAATCTGCGCCTGGCGAAGGCCGGAAACAGGGTCGTGCAGAGGGTTGAAGAGCAGTATTCGAAGTATGCGTACATTTACGGCGCACGAGGCGATTATTACAGGGCAACCGGCAATGAAGGAGAAGCGATAAAAAATTATAAAAAAGCGATCGAACTCGACAGGGGCAATCCCGAGGCCCACCTTGCCCTTGGATTGCTCTATCTTAAAGACGATATGCTCCAATTCGCGTTCAGGGAATTCTCTGAAGCGTACAAAAGAATATCGAGAATGTACGATAAGGAAGACCGATATACATTGCTCAGGAGCATGGCGGAAACAAGGTACCGGGAAGCGTATTTCACCAGGATTCCGACCGACTCAAGAACACGCTACATAAAGGACGGAATACGTTATGCCGAGGAAGCCATCGCGATGTATCCGGAATCGCGTGAGGCCCATTTTTATCTGGGAATTTTCCATTACAGGAATCCGGAGCGCTCCGATGTAAAGGCGCGGGATCACATGCTTAAGGTACTCGAGCTGGATCCGGAAAACGTGGACGCGTGTCTTATTCTTGCGGAGCTGTATTATAATCACGGAAACAGGAAAAAGGCCAAATACTTTGCAGACCGGGCGTTAAAAATAGACGGTACCAGCGAGAGGGCGCGTTTCATTAAAAAACTCGCGGAACAGGAAGAATGAACAGTCACGATAGAGGGCATTCGTAATATGTATATAACTTCCGATAACATATATTATGTCGCATTAGAGCGAATGTCGGTATAATTCAGAACCGCCCTGTGTACTCCCCTTTAGGGCCTCACTCCGCCAGTATGTTTTTGATGATTCGTGACAGGTGCGTGATTTTCTGCGGACGCGTAATTATGATGTTCCTGTCGAACCTTGAATCATATTCGGACTCGGCGTGGTGATCATCGATAATCAGGATCTTTATCGTCTGATCGATGTCCTTGATTTCATCGATCAATCCCGGCGGCAGGCTGCAGTCGTGGACGTCGATGACGAGAAGGTCGAACGGGCTTCCAATCGCCATGGCTTCCCGTATCACGGAACGGAATTCAATAATGGACCGGGACTGTTGGACCGCGTAACCCATCGCTTTTAAAATATTGGCGGTTATTAACTGCGGAGTTTCAGAATCGTAGAAAAGGAGTATCTTAGCTTTTTTGGAGAAAGCAGGCGTAGTGGTCTCGTATGTCGCTGGCTCGGTAACTGGTAGGGAATCGGACTCTGCGGCTGCGGGGAGAAACAGTGTAAATGTAGTGCCCTCGTTTATGAAAGACTGAAATGTTATATGTCCGTGATGGCTTTTAATGATTGAATAGCAGGCCGCCAGCCCCAGTCCGTGCGAGTTAACTTTAGTCGTGAAAAACGGCTCGAAAATGCGGTCTCGTATCCCTTTGGGTATGCCGGGCCCGGTATCGCGTATAAATATGCGAATATACCGCCCGTCACTCAGCGGAAGCGACTGCGACGATTCAATGTACACGTTCCGGGCTGTAACCGTAATCTTTCCTCCGTCGGGCATGGCCTGAATTGCGTTGGCGATAATGTTATGGATTACCTGCCCTATCTGCATTTCATTAATTGTCGCCTTCCAGAGATTATCGTCTATCCGGGTCTCTGCGACACAATTTGAGCCGTGAAGGGAAAAGGCTGTGGTTTCCTCAATAAGTTGACGGAGGTCGGCCGCTTTTCTGTGTGCTGTTCCGTCGTTTCTGGAAAAACTTACGAGCCGTCGGGTGAGTCCCGTAGCGCGCATAAGTCCCCGTTCGGCCTCCTCGAGATACTCCTGAATCTCTTCCGGCGTATTGCCGCTCATTTTCGCAAGAGAGATGTTCCCTATTACGGATGTGAGAATGTTATTGTAATCGTGCGCCAGGCCCGACGCGAGGTTTCCGAGGGATTCGAGCTTCTGTATTTTCTGAAGCTCATTCTGAATTGTGCGCTCGCCTGTAATGTCCCTGAACACGAGCACAGTCCCCACGTATTTCGATGAGTGGTCCAGCAGAGGCGAAATGGTGGTGCTGACGAAACGTTCGGTGCCGTCCCTGGAAACCAGTATCCTGTTGAAAGTGAGCGTATCCTTGTTATCGGAGCCGCTCCGGCCGTTCACCGGAGTATGTGAGAACTCCCTCGTTTTCTCGTCGATGAAATAAAATACTTCGGTAAGGGTTTTCCCCTGCGCTTCGTCAAAGGACCATCCCGTGAGCTTTTCGGCCATACTGTTCATCAGTGTGATGTTCCCCTGTCTGTCGACCGCGATTACGCCGTCAGCGAGGCTTTTAATGGTGACCGCCAGGCGTTCCTTCTCGTCGGCAAGCGCCTCTTCGGCCCTTTTACGGCTCAATACCCCGGTCATGATCTGGGCTGCGGCCTTTATAATATCGGTAATGCCGTTGTCCCAAATGCGGTTATGCATGTTGTCGGCGAT
>CAZEAH010000103.1:0-8422 GCA_964510075.1 uncultured Leptospirales bacterium
GGTACGGTGGGATCGTTCGGCAGGAAAATAAGGAAGTTCATAGATAATTACTTTTAGCTCTTTTTTATCCGATAATGAGACATAACACAAGGAGAGGGGGGGAATGATGTTCAGATTGGAAGAGGAAAAACCGTTGAACACCATCATCAAGGTAGTCGGTGTCGGGGGCGCCGGCTGTAACGCGGTAAACCGGATGATCGCCACGGGCATGGAGGGCGTCGAGTTCATCGTATGCAACACCGACGCACAGCAGCTCAGGGAGTCGCTGGCCCCGGTGAAGATCCAGATCGGCAACAAGCTGACGCGCGGTCTTGGCGCGGGCGCCGACCCGGACATCGGCCGCGAGGCCGCCAACGAGGACAGGGACAAAATCCAGAAGGCCCTTAAAGGCGCCGACATGGTGTTCATCACGGCGGGGATGGGCGGGGGGACCGGTACGGGCGCCGCGCCGATCGTCGCCGAGGTGGCCAAGGAACACAGCGCGCTGGTGCTCGGAGTCGTAACGAAGCCCTTCAGGGTGGAGGGCAGAAAACGCGCCGAGCGCGCGGAGGAAGGAATCCGCAATCTTAAAGAAAAGGTCGATACGCTCATCACCATCCCGAACGACCTTCTGCTGAAGATAATCGACCGGCGCACTCCCATCGACGACGCGTTCAAACTGGCGGACGACATCCTCCGTCAGGGCGTACAGGGCATATCGGACCTCATCATGATTACGGGTCTGGTCAACGTGGACTTCGCCGACGTAAAGACGGTCATGAAGGAGACCGGCGACGCTCTTATGGGCGTGGGCCTGGGCAGCGGCGAGAACAAGGCGCTCGAGGCGACGCAGATGGCCATAAACAGCCCGCTCCTGGAGGAGTCCAGCATCGAGGGTGCCCGCGCGGTGCTCATCAACATAGCCGGCGGCAACGATCTCTCCCTGCACGAGGTGAACGAGGTGACCGACCTCATCACGCGCCAGGTCGACCCGGAGGCCAACATCATATTCGGCACGACGATAGACCCGGTCCTTAACGAGAAAGTGCGGGTGACCGTCATCGCGACCGGTTTCTACAGAAAGAAAAACATGCTGAGCAGGAAGCCCGACGGGGAGGCCGGCATGAAGAACGGGGCCTCCCTCACTCTCATCGAGGGCAAGAACAAGATCGAGAAAAAGGTGCCCGCGACCATGCAGACCTTCTCGCTCGATTACGAGCGGAAAAGGCTTAAGGACTACGGCAGGGACTACTCCACCGAAGACCTGGAGATCCCCGCCTTTCTGCGGCGTCACATTGAATAGGCTCATCCCCCCTCATCCCGTCCCCCCCCGAAACGGGGCGGGATCCACTTCTTTTTACGGAGGATCGTATCGGACCGACGCGGCCCTCCGTAAGGAGAACCCGTGCAGGGGACGGGCGGCTTATGCCCCTTCCGGAGCGTGAGCAACCATCATGCAGGCAAACCGACCGCTCGAGGACATTATCTCGGAATTCGTGCGCGCGCGTGAAGGCGCGTGCCATGAGCTTGTTTCGCTCGCCGGAGACGCGTCCATGCGCCGTTATTTCCGCGCGTTCGCCGCGGGCGGTTCCTTTATCGTATGTTACGACGAAACGCTTGCCGCCTCCGCGGAAGGGGAGCACCAGTTCCTTGTCGTGCACGCTCTCTTCGAACGCCACGGAGTGCCCGTTCCCCGCATACACGCCGCGGACCGCGCGCGCGGCCTCCTGCTCCTGGAGGACCTCGGCGACGAGCTCGTGGAGGACCGTTTTCCCCGCCTTGCGGCCGACGAGGCCGAAGCGCTCTATGGCGCTATTCTCGACGTGCTCGCGCGGATACAGTCGATTCGGCAGGACGGTTCCCCCGTGCCTTTCGGGCGCTCCTTCGATATGGACAAACTCATGTTCGAATTCGATTTTTTCATAGAGCACGCGGTAACGAACTACTTCCGCTTCGCCGCGCCCGAGTCATTTTTCCGCGAGCTGCGGGCCGGTTTTCTCGACGTTGCCGCAAAGCTCCAGCACCCCGGTGCCTTTGTGCTGAACCACCGCGATTTCCATTCGCGGAACATCATGTTCCGCGGCGCTTCCCCCTGCGTCATCGATTTCCAGGACGCGCGCATGGGCCTGCCTCAGTACGACCTGGCCTCGCTCCTCAGGGACTCTTATCTCCGCCTCGCCGATCCGCTTTTCGAGCGCCTGACGGACCGCTATTACCGGACCGCGCGCGAAACGGGCATCCACTCAATGGGCCGCGCGGAATTCGACCGGCTCTTCGACCTATCCGCCTTTCAGCGGAACGTAAAGGCCGTCGGCACCTTCGCGTACCAGTCGCGCGTACTGGGCCGCCGGAGGTACGAACCGAGCATCGCCGGTACCCTCTCGTACCTCGGCGCGTACGCGGCGAGAACGGAAGAGCTCTCGCGCCTGGTCGGGCTCATCTGGGAGTGCGCCGGAGGCGCCGCGTGAAAGGGTTCATTCTGGCCGCGGGATACGGAGAACGGCTGAGGCCCGTTACCGACGTCTTTCCGAAGCCGCTCGTCCCGGTGGCGAACGTCCCGTCAATATGTTATGCGATATCTTTGATGGCCTCCGCCGGGATAACGGAAGTGATCGTAAACCTTCACTACCGGCCCGAAGCGATACGCTCTTTCTTCGAGGAGCGGGATTGCTTCGGCCTGGATGTATCGTTCTCGTATGAGCCTGAGATCCTTGGCACCGGCGGGGGTGTCATGAAATGCAGGGAAGCCATCGGGGAGGACGAGTTTCTGCTCGTAAATAGCGATATAGTGATGGACCTCGATGTCGCGGCGCTTGTGCGGCGCCACCGCGAACGGTCCTCGCCCGGCACGGTGGTGCTGTACCGCGCGCCCGACGCCGCGTCCATAGGACAGGCCGGAATCCGGGGCGACCGTGTGGTCGATTTCAAGAATTTCCTGGGCTCGGGCGTGGCTTCGGGCCTCGTCTACACCGGCGCGGCGGTGCTCTCTCCATCGATCTTCCGCTATCTCGAGGAGGGCTTCTCGAGCATAGTGTACACTGGCTACACCGGGCTCATTACGCACGAGCGGCTCGACTTCTATGAGCACACCGGGCTCTGGCTCGACATCGGCACCTTACGCTCACTGCGCGCGGCATCGCTGCGTCTCGCGGGGACGCCCCTCGCGGACAGGGCCGCCGTTGACTGCGGGTTCGACGCCTCTCCGGTCGCGCGGGGTGCGCGCGTGGCCGACGGCGCGGCGGTCGTGGATTCGGTGATCGGCGAACAATGCGAGGTGGGCGCCGGCGCGGAGGTGGCCGCGTCGGTGCTTCTGCCGGGGGCCCGCGTTGAAGCGGGCGCGCGTATTACGAACGCGGTCGTTCTGGGCGGGGAGGTGTTTGAGGCATGAAGGTTAAAACGGGACTCGATGTTCTGCTTTCGTCGCCTGGGCGTTATGCGAAACGATCGGTGGCCCTTATAGCGAACCAGACCTCGGTGACGTCGTCGCTCGCGTATTCATGGAACGCGTTTCTCCGCGCGGGGCTGCGCCTGCGCCGCGTATTTTCCCCCGAACACGGTCTCTACGGCACGGAACAGGACCAGGTTCCGGTCGCCGGGCAGCCCGCGGCTGGACCGGAAACCGTAAGCCTGTACGGCGATTCAATAAACACCCTGCGCCCGGTCGAGGAGATGCTGGATGGGGTGGATACGGTGTTGTTCGACATCCAGGACGTTGGGGCGCGCTATTACACGTATGTGAACACCATGGCGATGTTCATGGAATCGCTTTCGGGACGCGACCTGGAATTCGTCGTGCTCGACCGCCCGAACCCGATGGGCGGGGTCGCGGTGGAGGGGCCTTCGCTCGAGCCGGGTTTCGAGTCCTTTGTCGGCGTTTTTCACGTCCCGGTCCGCCACGGACTCACCGCGGGCGAACTCGCGCTGTGGTACAGGGAACGCCACAGGCTCGATCTTGACCTCAAGGTTATAGGGATGATGGGATGGCGCCGTTCCATGCTCTACGCACAGACCGGGCTTCCATGGGTGACGCCGTCGCCAAACATGCCGACGCCGGAGACCGCCCTTGTGTACCCCGGGATGTGTCTCCTCGAAGGCACCTCCCTTTCCGAGGGCCGCGGCAGCACCACGCCGTTCCAGCTGTGCGGAGCGCCGTTCATCGATCCGGAAGAATACTCCGCGCTCCTCAACGCCCAGGATGTTCCCGGCGTCATTTTTCGGCCGACCTATTTCAGGCCTACCTTCAACAAGTACTCCGGACTCGCTTCGGGAGGCGTATTCCTGCACGTTACCGATCCGGCGTCGTTCAAACCGTTCCTGGCGGGCGCGGCCGTGGTGTGGGCCGCGCGGAAACTCTATGGTGAGCGATGCTCCTTCCCGCACGGAGTCTACGAGTACAATTCGAAGCACCCGGCTTTCGATCTCCTCGCCGGAAGCGCCGTCCTGCGCGGCATGATAGAGGCGGGTGCGGATATTATGTCGATCGCCGCGAGCTGGATTTCCGATGAGGAGCGATTCCTTGAGACTAAAAAATCCCTCCATCTGTACGATTGAATCTCTACGTAAAAAATAGTATTTGAAATAATCGCATTTCAGCGCTATATCGGATAGATGACGGCGGTCGGCGGGCCGATCGGCCCGTGGGAGCAGTCGGTAAAAAATCGCGTACGTGTTGTCCGGCATCGGAGTTGCAGGGGTGCTGCGGCGCGTAATCGCAGGCCGGGGGGCTGGGAGATATGGAAAAGGCATGCCGCAGGGGCGCGACGAAGAGGTCCCCGCTCGAGAACGGGGAAACGAACGGTAAATACGCGCGGCTG
This sequence comes from uncultured Leptospirales bacterium, assembly GCA_964510075.1. Classification (GTDB taxonomy): domain Bacteria; phylum Spirochaetota; class UBA4802; order UBA4802; family UBA5368; genus MVZN01. The sequence goes on from CAZEAH010000103.1 coordinate 4,794, forward strand.
CTCGAATCCGTGGTAAGCGCGCTCTGCAGGCCGGAATCGTACGAGCCGGTATTTCACGGCGCGCACCACGAAGTCGCCATGCCGTCGATCGAGGCCCTCGGTGAGACCGTCGAGCTCCTCCGTACGGTGTTGTTCCCCGGATTCTACGGGCACCCGGAGCTCAAGCCGGGAACCATGCAGTTTTACATCGGTTCCGCGATCGACAGAATATTCCTCCTTCTCGCGGAACAGATTAACAGGGGACTGTGTTTCTCGTGCGAGGAGGAAGTGCTCGACTGCGTTATCTGCGAAACGAAAGCGCGCGAAACGACCCTTAAATTCATCGGGGCGCTTCCGGAAATACGGAGGATGCTTGCCGCCGACGTGCGCGCCGCGTACGAGGGCGATCCCGCGGCGAAAAGCCCGGGCGAGGCCATATTCTGCTATCCCAGCATCACCGCTCTCACCAACTACCGGATCGCCCACGAGCTGTACCGCCTCGACGTCCCCCTCATCCCCCGGATAATAACGGAGATGGCGCATTCGACCACCGGTATCGACATCCATCCCGGCGCGCGTATAGGAGAAAGCTTTTTTATCGATCACGGAACCGGGGTCGTCATAGGAGAGACCTGCATCATCGGAAACAATGTGCGGATTTACCAGGGCGTGACGCTCGGGGCCAAGAGCTTCCCGCTTGACGAGGCGGGAAGGCCCATAAAGGGAATTCCGCGGCATCCGGTCGTGGAAGACGACGTCATCATCTATTCGGGGGCGACCATACTCGGTCGCATAACCATAGGACGCGGCGCGGAGATCGGCGGAAACGTATGGCTGACGCGCGATGTCCCGCCGGGCACCAGGGTTTACCAGGGCAGGGATGACGAGTAATCGACACCAGAATCATAGCATTGACGTCTGCTGAAAGTATACCGTAAAGCGATGTGAACGCAAAAATGACCGGAACACGTTCAACAAAGACGACTCCCCGACACCGCACCGCTAAAATCGCATTCGACGATGAGGGCCCGTACCGCGCGTTGATGGAAAGCGTCGCCGATGCGATCGTAATCGCCGATATGAAGGGCTGTGTTATCGACGTTAACCGGAGGGCGGTGGAACTCCTTGGCGTTCCGCATAAAACGCTGATTGGAATGCGCATTGCGCAACTACATCCCCCGGATGAGGCGAAGAAAATCCGGGCGGCCTTCGCCCGGCTGAAAAAGCGCGAGTCGATGATGATTTCCGATGTCAGCGTGCTGAAAGCTGACGGCGAGCGCATCCCGGTTGAGATAACCGGCACGATAATGAAGCTCGGGAGCCGCGCCCTGGCGCTGGGGGTTTTCCGCGATCGGCGTTCCCTCATCCGCGACCAGGAAAGGATACGTGAAAGCGAGGAGAAATTCCGTCTGATCTTTAACAGCGGAAACGACGCCGTATTCGTCCACGGTTTCGGTCCGGGAGGCGAGATCGGCCGCTTCACCGAAGTGAACGACGTCGCCTGCCGCGTCCTCGGGTATTCACGCGAAGAGCTTTTTAAAAAGACTCCCCTGGATATTGATCCGCACAACAGCCCCGATGAGCTTGAGAGGATAAAGGCTTCACTTTTGAGAGACGGCCGGGTGATCTTCGAGTCGTATCATCGTACGAAATCGGGAAAACGTATTCCCGTTGAGGTCAATTCACTCGCGGTCGATATCGACGGCAGACCCAGCGTTATCTCGATCGCCCGGGACGTCACCGAACGCAGGCGCGTCGAACAGCAATTGAGGGCGAGTGAGCGCAACTACCGCGAGATATTCAACTCCATGCGTGACGCGATACTGATTCACGACGCGAAAACCGGGAAGATCCTCGACATCAACGATGCCGGCGAGCGGATGTACGGGATAGCGCGCGATGACATTCAGGATCTGACCATCGAGGACCTCAGCGTGGTGGACGAGGGATATACGCTTGAAGCGGCGTCCGCAAGGATCGGCGAGGCGAGAAAGAAGGGAAGCCTTACCTTCGAATGGCACGCGCGCCATCGTGACGGCAGGACCTTCTGGGTCGAGGTGACGCTCAACCGAACGGAAATCGGGGGCAGGGAGCGTGTCATCGCTGTGGTGCGCGATATCGAGGACCGCAAGAAAACGGACGAGCGGCTAAGAATGCTATTAAGGGCGGTCGAGCAGAGTCCCGTCTCGATCGTTATAACCGACGGGAAAGGCGATCTGGAATTCGTTAATCCGGCCTTCGCGGAGGTAACCGGCTATGCGCCGGAGGAGGTTATCGGCAGGAATCCGCGCATTCTGAAATCCGGGCTTATGGACCAGTCGGTCTACGATGAGCTCTGGCGGACCATCGCGGGCGGGAGCAACTGGAAGGGGGAGTTCATCAACAGAAAGAAAAACGGGGACATTTACTGGGAGCATGCCGTGATTTCGCCGGTCAAGAACCCGCGCGGCGATATCACCCATTACGTGGGCGTAAAAGACGACGTGACGGAGCTCATCACCACCCAGAAGGCCCTTAAAGCCTCCGAAGAACGCTACCGCATGCTCTCGGAAATTACCTCGGACTATGCCTACTCGGTGCGTATCGACGCGGATGGGAGTGCGAGCCTCGAATGGATTACCGAGGCCTTCACCCGGATAACCGGGTACGATGTGGGCCTTATAAACGAGAAGAGCTTCTTCGAAAAACTGGTCCACGAAGAAGATCGTCAAGCCCTGAAACGGCGGTTTGAACGACTCGTATCGGGGAACCCCGATGTCAGCGAATACCGTATCCGGACCAGAGACGGACAGATACGCTGGGTGCGCGTGTACGGCAGGCCCATCCTCGACGAGGAAAGCGGGCGGGTCGTGCGGATAATCGCGGCCGCGCAGGACATCACCGTCGAGAAAGACGCCCAGGACCGCGTCGCCGCGCAGAACGCATTCTTGATGATGGTGCTTGAGTCGATCCCGTATCCCTTCTTCGTAATCGACACCCGGGACTACTCGGTGAAGATAGCCAACTCGGCCACGCGGAGCATGGGCATTGATATTAATGACAAGTGCTACTGCCTCATGCACAAAAAAGGCACGCCGTGCGCGGACGAGGGCTTCACATGCCCGATGGTCGAAGTGCTCAGAACGGGGAAACCCTACGTCACCGAACACGTGCATGCGCATCCCGGCGCCGAGGATATAATCGTCGAGGTGCACGCCTTTCCGATAACCGACGCCTCGGGCGCGGTGAGCCAGATGATCGAGTACCAGATCGACATCACCGAGCGTACCAGGAAGGACCGCCTGCTGCACGAGGCCCAGGAAAAGTACCGAATGCTGGTGGAGCACCTTCCGGCGATAACCTATATCTCGGCCCTGGATGACGCGAGCACGACGATCTACGTGAGCCCCCAGGTGAAGGCGATTCTGGGAATCGACCCCGAGACATTCATGAAGTCGCCCGAGCTCTTCTTCTCCATGATGGTCGAGGAAGACAGGCCGGTCGTTTTGGATGCGCTTAACAGAGCCCATCGCGAAGGAGGGACTTTTGCGGCGGAATACCGCATGCGGGGTCCCTCCGGTGAAATAGTATGGATCAGGGACGAGGACCGGGTGGTGCGCGACGAGCACGGGACGCCGCTTTTCATGCAGGGATTGATGATCGACCTGACC
>CAZEAH010000104.1:0-8411 GCA_964510075.1 uncultured Leptospirales bacterium
TCGAAACGGCATGGTCGGGGAGCGTTTTGTCCAGGTGTTCGATGACGGCGGCGTAGCGCGCCAGGGTGTATGTGCGGTTCATGAGCGCGAGCACCCTGTCGGAGCCGCTCTGCAGCGGCAGATGGACCGCGCGCGAAACGGTGCCATGGTCGGCTATAACGCGCACGATGTCCTCGTGGAAATCCATGGGGTGCGAGGTGAGGAAGTTAACGCGCAACAAACCCGGCACCTCCGCCACCCGCGCGAGCAGACGGTGGAAGGGGATATCCCCGCTGTCCATGCCGTACTGGTTGACGTTCTGCCCCAGGAGGGTTATCTCGGTCGCGCCCCCCTCCACACAGCGCTCGACGTAACGCACGATGGCGTCCGAGGGTAAGGATATGAGCCTGCCCCGAACATACGGCACGATGCAGTACGAGCAGTAGTTCTCGCAGCCGTGGGTGATGGTGACCCATTTATGAAAGGGAATCTCGTCGCGCCTGCCGGCCGCGGCCGCGTCGATCCGCGCGGCGAAGTCCCGCGGGTCCTGCGAGAGGAAAACGCGCGCGCCGCCGTCGCGCGCGTGCCCGGCCAGGAGCTCTCCCAGGCGCGGCGACTGGTACGGGCCCACCACAAGGTCGGCCGTGCCGTCGGCAAGCAGCGTCTCGCCGAGGCGCTGTGCCATACAGCCGGTTACGACGAGGAGCGCCCCGCGGTTTCGCCGAGCGGAGCGTATGCGGGCCAGCGCGCGCTCCTCGGCGTGGCTTCGGACCGAACAGGTGTTGAAGACGATAACGTCGGCCGTGTCCTCGCCGGAAGCGCGTTCGTAGCCGGCCGTTTCGAGCGAGCGGGCCATGAGGTCGGAATCGCCCTTGTTCATCTGACAGCCGAACGTCTCTATGTAATAGCTTTTACCCATCAATTGATCGCGCCGTTCTTTCTGAATTCCTCTATCTCGTCGGGCGAGTAGCCCAGCGAGGCGAGAATGGCAGCGGTGTGGTGGCCGAGCGGCGCTCCCGCCTCGCGCGCGGTGCATTCTCCGCCCACGCGTATGGGACTGGCGACCTGGCGGAGCGTCCTGCCGGCGTGATTGCGTACTTCGGTAAGCATGCTCCGGTCGGCAAGAGGCGGCGACTCGACGGCCTCGGCCAGAGTGAGGACCGGCTCCACGCATGCGTCGATGCCCGCGAACACGCCCCGCCAGTGCTCGAGCGTACGGGATGCGATGATCTCCGCAACCCGGCGTTTCGAGGCGGCGAGCTCCCCGCGGGACAGGAGGCCGGGCGCGGCCATTTCGTCCATGCCGATGGCCCGGTAGAAGGCCTCCGCGAACTTGGGTTCGAGGGAGCCCACGGAGAGGTGGCGCCCGTCGGCGGTCCGGTAGTAGTCGTACACCGCGCCGCCGTTGAGGATCTCTCCCTCGCGCACGGGCTCGCCGCCGCCGGCGAGAAAGCCAGCCGCCTGGAAGGCCGACAGGGCGAAGGTGCTGTCGGTGATGGAAAGGTCGATGAACGCGCCCCCGCCGCCCGCCAGCCTTCGGATGTAGGCGGCCATCACGGCGATTGCGAGGTTCTTTCCCCCTCCGCAGACGTCGGCGATCTGTATGCCGGAGAGAGCCGGGCCGGTCGTCTCGCGTCCCGAGTACGAGTCGATCCCGGAGAGCGCGAGATAGTTGATGTCGTGGCCCGCGCGCTCGGCGTAGCGGCCGGTTCGGCCGTAGCCGGTGAGCGAGCAGTAGATAACGGAGGGAGAGGCCTTTCGTACCTCGTCGTAGCCCAGGCCGAGCCTTTCCATCACCCCCGGCCTGAACTGTTCCAGAACGATATCGTAATCGCGTAGCAGGCGGAAGACGATATCGCGGGCGCCGGGGTTCTTGAGGTCCAGCCCGAGCGAGCGCTTGCCGCGGTTGATGTGCGCGTACGCCGCGGACACGCCGTCGACGAAGGGCGCGCTTATGCGCATGAGGTCAGGATTGTTGAAGTTTTCGATCTTGATTATGTCGGCGCCCAGGTCGGCGAGCATCATGCTCCCGTAGGGGCCCGGAAGCAGGTAGGTGAAGTCCAGGATCTTCATACCCTCGAGCGGAGGGCGCTCTGTCGTGTTCATGCCTTCCGTCATCGTGAAACCGGCGGGGGCGGCGCCGTGCGGCGCGCCGTGCTACAAGAGCCCCGCATTTTTGAATATATAGTCGATTTTTTCAAGGTAGCCCGCCATGTTGAATATCGCGTCGAGTTCATTTTCGCCCAGAAGGGCGCGTATCTTCGCGTCGCGTCCGGCGAGCTCCCGGAGCGTGCCCTCCTTTTTCCAGACCCGCATCGCGTTGTCCTGCACCAGCGCGTAGGCCTCCTCGCGCGTTATGCCCTTTTCCACGAGCTTCAGGAGGAGCGACTGCGAATAGAAGAGGCCGCCCGTGCGCTCCAGGTTCTCCTTCATCGCCTCGGGGTAGACGATGAGCCCGTCGAGTATGAAGATCATGCGGTGGATGATGTAGTCCAGCGCCACGGTGGAGTCGGGGAGTATGACCCGCTCCGCCGAAGAGTGCGAGATGTCGCGCTCGTGCCAGAGCGTCATGTCGTCGAGCGCAACGTTCATGTTTGCCTTAATCACGCGGGAGAGGCCCGAAACGCGCTCTGCGAGGATGGGGTTGCGCTTGTGCGGCATTGCGGACGACCCCTTCTGGCCCTTCTGGAAGGGCTCCTCGACCTCGCGGACCTCCGTGCGCTGGAGGTGCCGTATCTCGGTGGCGAGCTTGTCGAGGCTTCCGGCCGTAATGGCCAGGGCGGCCATGAACTCGGCGTGGCGGTCGCGCTGTATGATCTGCGTGGCGACGGGCTCGGGCTTGAGCCCCAGCTTTTCGCAGACGTAGCGCTCGACCTCCGGGTCGATGTTGCTGTAGGTTCCCACCGCGCCGGAGAGTTTTCCGTATGACGCGTTCTCGACCGCCGCGGCGATCCGTTCCCGGTTGCGCTAGAACTCCTTGAAGTAGAGCGCCATCTTCATCCCGAACGTGGTCGGCTCGGCGTGCACGCCGTGCGAGCGGCCCATGCACGGGGTCATCCTGTGCTTCAGCGCGAGAGCGCGCAGCTTTTCGATGAGGGTGTCGATACCCTTCAGAATGATCCCTCCCGACTGTTTCATCTGGATGGAGAGCGCCGTGTCGACGATGTCGCTGGAGGTAAGGCCGTAGTGGATGAAACGGCTCGACGGGCCCACGTACTCGCTCACGCACGTGAGGAAGGCGATGACGTCGTGGTGCACCTGGTTTTCGATCTCCAGTATCCGCTCCACATTGAAATCGGCCTTCTCGCGGATTACGGCGAGGTCTTTTTCGGGTATGAGGCCCAGCCGCGCGTTGGCCTCGCAAGCGGCGATCTCTATATCAAGCCATATCCTGAACTTGTTTTCTAGCGTCCAGACGGCGGCGATTTCCTTTCGTGAATAGCGGTCGATCATGACGTCCCCTGAAATTATGGTGAGCTGAACTGCAAGTTTCCCGCGCGCATCGGTCTAAAATCAAGCAATTTTTCTAAGGCCGGTGTCTCCCCGGTTCCGGGCGGGGGGACCCGCGCGTCGACCGCGATTACGCGCCGTCCCCGCGAAACACGCCGTGCAGGAGAGCGCCATTTATGTCTTTCCACGGTATTGTGCGCATTTTAAATACGGTAGCGTGGCGTTTCCGCGCTCAACGCGTTGATGCCGTTAACGCCGGGCGCTACAGTCCGGAAAACAGCATCCCCTTGGATTTTATCTCGCAGTGGAAGTAGCTCTCGACGAAGAGCGTGAGATGGAAGAGCAGGGTGAGGACCGTTTCGGCGGGAAATCCCGCGCAGTCAAGCTCCGAAAAGCGCGTGAAAAGCGCCGCCTTCACGAAGTCGCGCGCCTCGGCCCGGAGCATTGACCCGGGGTGGCCGCGACTGCCCGTACAGCGCTCGCAGACCGGTAGGAAATCCGGCGTGTCGAACGTGAATGAAAGGAAATCGGTTCTGCCGCACCTGCCGCAGCGTCTGAAATCCGGAAGCACACCGTGAAAGCGCAGGAGGTGGAGCAGAAAAAAGGCCGAGAGATGGCCATGGTTGACGGTTTCGGCCAGGGCGTCGATCGCCGCGGAGGCGAGCGCGAAGATCCGCGGCTGGGGATCGCCGTGCCCGGTGGTCCTGTCGGCAAGCTCGAGCAGGTAGTAGAGGTGCAGTATGCGTGCCAGGTCCGTACGAAGGTCCAGCCGGTGCCGGACCACCCTGAATTCGTTTACGACCTGAAATTCCCTGTTGTCGTGCTGGTAATACATCAGGTCGAGAAGGGTTCCGGGTTCTCCGGCGGCGAGGGAGCGCTTTTTGCTTTTCTTGAGCCCTTTGAAAATAAAGTTCGTCTTCCCGAATTCGGCGGTGAGGACGCGCGCCACGATGTCGGCCTCGCCTGACTGCCGCGAATGCAGCACGAGGCCGGCGGCCTTTCTTATTTCCATCTCATTGTTCGGTCCTGGAAATGGTGACGATCACGCGCGTCAGCCGGGTCCCCTTGATCTCCTTTATTTTGAACGAAATGTTCTCGAAGCGGGCGGTTTCGTTCTTTTTGGGGATCTTGCCGAACAGGTCGAACACCAGGCCGCCGATCGTGTCGAACTCGTCGGTGGGGAGCCTGGTTCCGGCCTCCTCGTTGAAGTCGGAAAGCGTCATGCGTGAGTCGACCTCATAGGTGTTGCGGCCGATCTTCCTGATCTCCGGGGCCTCGTCGTCGTCGAACTCGTCCTTGATGTCGCCGACGATCTCCTCGATGATGTCCTCGAGCGTGATGATCCCGCCGAAGCCGCCGTACTCGTCGACGACGCAGGAAAGGTGCAGCCTGCGCCGTTTGAACTCCACCAGCAGGTCGTCCAGCGGCATGGTTTCGGGAACGAAGTAGGGGCGGTGCAGCATCTTTTTCAGCTCGAACTTCCGCGGCTTGTGCGCGATGAAGGGCAGGAGCTCCTTGACGTAGAGTATCCCCGCGATATTGTCGATCGTTTCGTTGTAGACCGGTATGCGCGAGTGGCCGGCGTCGTCGATAACCTTGACGAGCGCGTTAAGCGCAATGGTCGTGGGGACCGCGACCACGTCGATGCGCGGGATCATGATCTCGCGCACGTTCTTGCTTGCGAGCCCCATCACGCCGCGGATCATTTCCTGCTCGGCCGTTTCCGGAGCGGACGGCTCCTCCCCGGGGGACTCGACGGGCGCCGTTTCGCGCCGCGGGCGTCCGAGGAGCTCTTTGATTTTCAGTAACAGGTTTCCAAGCGCCGATCTTCCGGGTGAGTGGGGCAAATCCGAATTGTCAGATGTCATTGTCTGGCGTTCATCCTGTAAAGGAGTATCGCGCGGCACGCGAATACTATTCCATACCGATGTACGGGCCTGTCAATCAAATAATCGACGGAGGTCCGGCGCCTATTTCCAGATGGAAAACTTCTTGATGGTGGACAGCACCAACTCCGACGCCTTCAGGCATTCGTCCCTGGTCAGGTTGCAGTCGTTGTACAGGGTGTCCGCAATGAACTTCCTCATCGCCATGTAAACGTCCTCGGTCGGATGGAATACGAATGAAAAATTCTCGCCCACCGTGTCGAGGATGGTGAAGGAGGAATACAGCATTATCGGCTCGCGCGGGATCATGATTTTTTCCTGTTTCTTGCCGGTGATCACCTCGAGCTCCGAAAAGCGATAGGGAATGGCCTTCCCCTTCTCGCGGTGGACGGGTTCCGAAAAACGGTGAATGAAGGTAGCCGGTTCGACCAGGATATGCGTCCGGTTGCCGTCGGTCTTGAAGACGAGGCCCTCCGGGCTTTTATAAATGTCCTTGACGTTGACGTACGAGGTGATCTCGTAGATGGTGTAGGCCGAGTCCGTGTCGAAAAACGAAGAGATAATGAATCCGCCGTTGGCCGGTATGGTGTTGCCGAGGTACGCCTTGAGAAGGGAGGTTGCTTTTGCCATAATGAGCTTCCTTCACGCAGATGATATGCGGACAGCCGTCCAATCCGTCCAGAAGTGTAAACCGGCGGATCACTAAAATCAATAAAAATTTATTTTTCTTGACGCTGTGTGTTTTCTGCCTTTCTGGGATATCCCAGGATCAAGGGGGGGCCGGAACCGGTGTCAAACCGCCGCCGGCGCCCGCGTACCCAGACCCGTCAATGAACGGAGTGTGCCGCCGCCATGAGCAAGAAATTTTTTGATCCGGAACCAAGGGTTTTCGCCCATCGCGGGGCCTCGGGGGCGTATCCGGAAAACACCCTCGCTTCATTCCGCGAGGCCGTAAAAATCGGCGTGGACGTGATAGAAACCGACGTCCACTTCACCCGGGACCGCAGGTTCGTCGTGGCGCACGACGGTGAGCTCGGCCGCATCTGCGACGGAAGCGGGGCCGTGGAGGACTATACGCTCGCGGAGCTCAAAAAGTTCGACGCCGGCTACGGCTTCTCCACGGACGGCGGGCACAGCCATCCGTTCAGGGGCAGGGGGCTCACTCTCATCTCGCTCGAGGAGCTCCTGGAGGAGTTTCCCCATCAGCGTTTCAACATCGACCTCAAGGCCAAAAATCCGGCGCAGGTGCCGTATTACTGCGACCTCGTTGAAAAATGCGGAGCGGTGCACAGGGTGCTCACCGCCTCGAAGCACTCCGATAACACACGGCCGGTTCGCGCGCGCTTCCCCGAGATGGCCACGTCGTTCTCCATGTCGGAGGCGCTGTGGTACTATTTCATGTTCAGGTCGGGACTTCTGTATTTCAGGAAACACTTTCCCGCCGACGCGCTTCAGATCCCTGAATTTTTTGGCCCGTCCAGGGTGGTCAGCGAAACCTTCGTGGAACAGGCCCATCGGAAGGGGTTGCGCGTGCATGTGTGGACCATCAACGACGAGCAGAGCATGAGGCGCATCTACAACACAGGGGCCGACGCGGTCATGTCGGACCATCCGGCACTTCTAAAAAAAGTGGCGGCTCGCTATTTCCCGCCGGTAGACTGAATGGTTTCCGGTCCCGCGATTCGCTTGACAGGGCCGCGTTCAGCGTGTACTATAGGGTTCTCGCGTAATCGGGCAGGATGGCGTCCGGTATTATCGGCGGGCACCGGTGCAGGGGCGATGCCCGGATGCGCGGCCGGCCTCCGCCTCGAAGGGCCGGCAACGCCTGTGCGCCAAGGGGTCTGCGGTATTGAACTTTAACGATATTGAACGCGCGGACGAAACACGGCCGGCCGGTTGCGAAGATCCGCGTTTTCAAACCCTCTTCGAATCCATTCCCGACGCGATCATGCTGGTCGAGCGCGAAACCGGCGCCATACTCGACGTCAACGGTGCCGCCTGCGCGATGTACGGATACTCCAGGGCCGAGCTTCTCTCCATGAAAAACACCGATGTCTCCGCCGAACCGGAGGCGACCCGCGAGACCACGGTGGGGGAGGTGTTTTACATTCCGCTGAGGTACCACCGAAAAAAGGACGGCACGGCCTTTCCTGTCGAACTGAGAATAACGCGTTTCGATTACGGTGGCCGCGGGGTCAATACGGTGGCGGTGCGCGATAGCACTGAACGCCTGCGCATGACGGAGGAAGCCCTGAGAGCCGATCTCGACCTGTCCGCGGCGAACGAGCTGTACCAGAAGGTCGTTGAGAACGCGAGCGACCTGGTGCTCATCATCCAGGACGGGGTCGTCCATTATTCCAATCCCATGATGAGCGAGATAACCGGCTACGATCGCACCGAAGTGGAGGGCCGGCCGTTTCTCGATTTCGTCCATCCCGACGATCGAGCGCCGCTCATCGAACGCTACATGAAAAACCTCGAAGGGGAGCGGTTTCCGCGGTCCTACGATTACCGGATATTACACAGATCGGGCGAGGAGCGGTTCGTAACGGTCAAAGGCACGGCGATAGATCTAAAGGGCAAACCGGCGATGCTCTATTTTATTTCCGACATCACCGAGCGGAAGCGCGCCGAGGAGCTCTTGAAAACAAGTCTCGCCGAAAAGGAGATACTCCTCAAGGAGATTCACCACCGCGTGAAGAACAACATGCAGGTCATATCGAGCCTGATGAGCCTGCAGGTGGACGCGCTCAACGATCCGGCGGTGCGCGAGGCGTTTCGGGCGAGCCAGAACCGCGTCAAGACCATGGCGCTCATCCACGAGCACCTTTACCGGTCGAAGAACCTTTCGAAGATCGATTTCGAGGAGTATGCGGTCAGCCTGGTCCGCACAATCATGAACATCTATCCGGCGGGCCGCGTTAAAACCGAAGTGAGCGTTCGCAATGTCTACCTGGATATCGACAGGGCCATACCGTGCGGACTCATCATAAACGAGCTCGTTACCAACTGCGTCAAGCACGCTTTTCCCGGGGGGCGCGGGGGCAGGATCGACGTGCTGATGAACGGTACCGAGGAGGGGCGCTACGAGCTCGT
>CAZEAH010000105.1:0-8400 GCA_964510075.1 uncultured Leptospirales bacterium
ACCGAAGCCCGCGGACTCGCCGCCGAAAGCCGCGACCAGCGGCATGGTGGCCGCCGCCCCCATGAGCGTTCCCGCTATGGAGAAAAACATGCGGTACGCGGTAAGCACCGATCGCTGGTGCGAGTCGCCGGTGAGGTCGGCGGTGAGCGCCGTGTAGGGCACGCTGAGCATGGTCATGAAGACGCAAAAGAGCGTGAAGGCGGTCATGGCGTAGACCACGCGCCAGGATTCGTCTGCTATCGCCGGCGGGGCGTAGAGCAGGGCCATGCTGATAGCCGCCGGGACGGCACCGAGCACAAGGTAGGGACGCTTGCGGCCCCAGCGACTCGAGGTGTGGTCCGAAAGATAGCCCATGGCGGGCGAGATGAAGGCGTCGATGATCTTGGCGAAGAAGAGGATGAGCCCGGCCGCCGCCGAGGAGATAAAAAACACATCGGTAAAAAAGTACAAAAGGAAGAGCGCGGGCAGGTTGAAGGCCAGGCTTATGCCGAAATCGGCGACGCCGTATCCCAGGCGCCCGCCCACGCTCACGCCGTCCGCGGTCTGGCCGCCCCTGGTTCCGTCTCTCATTTCAGTGCCGCTGGTCCGAATTGTACGCCGTCGGGAGCGATACGCATAGCATGGCCGGCGCGGCGTGTCAATACGCTTATTTTACTGTCTTCACCATAAGCGTCACGCCGAAGTGTTTTAAAAAGGGGATGCGTCCGTTCGCCTTCGCCTCGATCCGGTCGGAGAGGCGCCGGAGCGCGGCGTGAAAGCGCCTGGGAACCAGGATATAGTGCCAGGTCCATCTGGTGTGGATGTTCCACGGCGGCCGGAACTCGTGGGACGTTATTTCGCACCGTGAAAAGAGCCCGCGGCAGAGCTTTCTGATTTCACCGAGGCGATAGAAGCGCATGCGGATGGGGTCCCGGTAGCGGAACAGGTGTATGCTCACAAACTGCAGAAAGGCGAAGAGCAGGTTCTCCGGCGCGAAGCGGGAGGGGACGCGGATATACGCGACGCCTCCGGGTTTCAGCACGCGATGTATCTCCTTTAGCACGAGCTTTCCATTGGCTTTCGAAAGGTGCTGGAGTACGAGGAGCGAATAGACCATGTCGAAGCTGTTGTCCTTAAAAGGAAGCATGGTGCCGTCGCCGCGCAGGAGCACCGGTCGGTGCGAGTTCTTTTCAAGGTGCTTTTTGCTCTGCTCGAGCATCGCCTGCGAGATGTCCAGGCCGATGCCGCGCGCGCCGCGGTCCAGCACGGGCTTGAGCACCCGGCTCCACCCGCAGCCCAGGTCGAGCGTGAGCGCGTCCTTTTCCACGGGGAAGGGCGGTGGCGCGTCGAGCAGGTTCCCGTAATAGTCGGTCAGTATCGCCTCGACCCCCAGCGTGATGAAGGGAGCGTCCTTTATCGCCCCCTCGTCCCAGACGCCCACGTATGCCCGGTAAAAATCGCTGTCCTTTACAATCACTGGTTGTGTCCTTTTTCCGCGAATTTGCGCTTTTCGTCGGCAAGCCTCCGCATGGCCGCGTGCACCGGATCGTACGAATTGGAGGCGTTCCAGAAGAGGTAGCCCTTCGCCCCGGCCTCCAGGGCGCCGCGCACCTGCTCCAGGATGTAGTCGTCGTTATACGATTTTGTCCTCCACCTGAAGGCCTGGAGCCAGGGGCGTACCGTGGTCTGCGGCGCCAGCGCCTTCACCCGGGCGCAGCCCCTGTTGATAAAATAATACGGCTGGTCGCCCGGGTTGGCGAACCCGTCGAAGTTGTCGTTGAAGTGCGAGGGGTAGAGCATCGGCGAGATGACCTCGCAGTGTTTCGCCATCTGTTCGATCCGCTGCCCGGTCTTCCGGATGTCGACCTCCTTTCCCCAGGCGACCACGCCGAAGATGTCGACCGAGAGGTTGACGTGCCGCGGCGAGAGTTCTGCGTGCGCCCTCTGCAGAAAGTTCGTTATGGTCGCCTCTTTGGACATCGCGCCGAAGTGGTACGCGTACGCGGCGTCGCCGAGGTTTCCCGAGGTCGGGAAGCGTATGTAATCGAACTGGATCTCGTCGACGCCCTTTTCGGCGAGCTCTATGGCCAGCGCGATGTTGTAGTCCTGCACGTGCTTGTTCGTGGGATCGCACCAGAGTTCGGCCCCGGCGCTCCAGGGCTTTCCGGAGCTCTTCGAGCGGATCGCGAATTCGGGCTTCGCGCGGTAGAGCGCGTGGTCATGGAACACGGCGATCCGGCCGATCACGTAGACGCCCTTTTCCTTCAGGCGGCGAATGAGCTTGTCGACGTCGTCGATACAGCGCTTCGCGTGCGTGTCGTACTCGATCGCCGCCGGTACGTGGCTGCGGTAGTTCACGATGCCGGTGATGTCCTTCGCGTCGAAGACCACGGTGTTGATGCCGACCTCGAGGAAGCGCTCGAGCGAGCTCAGCGTCTTTTCGCTCGCTATGGCCCCTCCGGTGTAATAGAGGCCCCGGCTGTCGATGATCGCCGGTTTCGCCGTACGATTGAGCGCCGGGATTCTCGGCGCGATGCTGTACGGGATGTACACAACCGCGCCCTTTTCCACGGAGTCGGAGCGGAAGCCGTTGTAGTCCTTTATGGCGCGCGCGAGCTGGTATCGCCTGAAGAAGTGCGTGAACCGGAGCGCGGAATCGGCGATATCCCTGATGCGCATGTCGCGGGGAGCCTGGAAGAGCAGGGTCCGCCCGCAGTGGACAAATCCCGGCGGGAGGTTCCGGTACACGGCCGTGTGCTCGCGGTGATCGACCGTGCCGATTATGGTGAACGTGCTCTTCGGGAACACCGAGCGGTACAGGCCGAGGATCGAGCCCTGAATGCCGTCGGCAAGCAGGGCCACAGTGGGAGCGTTGATCACGATAATCCACTGCAGCATGAGCGCGCACAGCAGCAGGGTGAGGATCTGGCGGTTCCTTCTGTTCATGGGGTGATGGCGATCTCCGTGCGGAGCCGGTTTCCGCGCCTCGATTTTTGTTGCAATTACGGCGGCGGTGGACGATAAAGGTATATCGCGTCCGGCCGCTTCCCGCCGCCCGGAAGCGGTATGACTATAAAAAATCGTCGCGTGCAAAAAGCAACAGAAAAAAGCGGCCATGCTCAAAATTGAAGGCATATCACGGGCCCCGGTCCGGAAGATACTCTCCATCTGGGAGGGGATGAAAAATTTTTACCGGTTTGCCGGGTCCATCGTGACGTCCCTTCGTTCGATCAAATACCTGCGCTTCCGTTCCATCTATTCCATCGTCGTCAACCAGACGCGCTTTACCGGCGTGGACGCGCTCCCCATAATCATCTCGATCGCGCTCCTCCTCGGGGCGACCACCATCATACAGGCCACCAAGAACTTTCCGAAGTTCGGCATCGAGGGATTCATAGGGAACCTTCTGGTCATCATCATCGCGCGGGAGATGGGGCCGCTCGCGACGGCCATGATCGTGGTGAGCCGCTCGGGTTCGGCGATCGCCGCGGAAATCGCCACGCAGAAGCAGAACCGGGAAATACTTTCGCTCGAGCTCATGGGTATCGATACCAAGCTCTACATCGTTTTTCCCCGCATACTGGCGTCGATACTTGCCATATTCTCGCTCATCATCATCTTCGACATCACCGCCTTTTTCGGCGGGTACCTCATCTCGCTCAGTACGGTCTTCATCCCGGCCGGCGTGTTCGTCCAGACCCTGCTTGACGCGTTCAGCTTCAACGACCTTGTCATCACCGTGCTGAAGAGCCTGATCTACGGCATCCTCATCCCGCTCATCTGCTGTTATTACGGCTTTATGCCTCAGTCGGATTTTCAGATTCCCATTTTCGTCTCGCGCGCGGTCGTTCGCACGCTCGTCATTCTGTTCGTTATAAACGCGTTCATCTCGGCGCTGTTCTATTTTTAGGTGGCGGCAATGCACGGGGAGGAACTTCTCAGGGTCGAGTCGATATGCTTTACGGACGGGTCGGGGGCGGCGTGCCGCGACGTCTCCTTTTCGCTGGCCAGGGGGGAGAACCTCGTCATCTTCGGCCCGGAGGGTTCCGGCGCGGAGGTCGTCTGCCCGCTGATTGCGGGGACCGTTATTTCATTCGAAGGCGATATCTACTTCAAGGGGCGCTCGGTCGAGAGTTACGACTATTTCGAGCGGCACACCTATCGCAAGGAGCTCGGCTACCTTCAGAGGAGCTACGGGCTCATCAACAACATGTCAGCCGAGGAGAACATCGCCCTGCCGCTGAGGTACCACTCGAGGATGACGTCCGCGGAGATCGACGCGCACATCGACCGGCTGATAGACGAGCTGGGGCTCGGCCACTGCAGGGGGCTCCGGCCGGTTGCGCTCAGCGGGTCGGAGACGCTGCGAACGGCGTACGGCCGGGCCGTCGCGCTCGATCCGGACCTGCTCCTCATCGAGCACGCGCTGGAGGGCCAGTGCCTGCTCAATTCCCAGCCGTTCCTGCGGGCGCTCGGCCGGTGGTGTTCGCGGGATGACCGTTCGGTCATCATCGTCACCTACGAACCGGAGAGGTTCGTCGATTTCGCGGACCGTTTTATCATGCTGTACGATGGAAACATCGTGTTCTCGGGCTCCCGCGCCGACTTTCTCGGGCGGAGCAACGACTACCTCGATCAGTACATGCGTTCGTCGATTGACGGGCCCATGAGGGTCCGATAAACGGAGGCAGGCCATGAAACTGGAAAAAAACGAGCTCAGGGTGGGAGTGTTCATCGTCATCCCCCTGGTCATCATGCTCCTTTTCGTGGTGCTGAAGCTCGGATACTCCTTCGCGAGCTCCACCATCGACGTCTATCTTAAGATCGACAGCATCACCTCGATAAAGGAAGGCACCCTGGTGAAGATCAAGGGCTATACCGTGGGAAGGGTGATCGACATCAAACCGGTCTTCAAGCCGGCGCTGCACTTTTTGGCCGTGCTCCGCATCCGCCGCGACATCGACATCTACGAGGACTGCTCGGCCGTCATCCAGAACCAGAACATAATAGGCGATCCCGTGATCGATATACGCAATCCCGAAAAGAAGGGCGAACTCGTCCGCGCCGGGTCGGTCATCGAGGGGATCGAGTACGTCAACCTTGAGGCCATTCTTCAAGATGTCCACGCGCTGCTCGCCACGCTGCAGGGTACGGTGGGAGTGATCCGCGACATTTCGATCGACAGCCGAAGCAACCTGAGGACGCTGCTCACAAACCTTTCCGGCAGCATGGCCACGGTCAACGACCTGCTGATGAATTCCCAGAAGGACATTCTGGAGATACTCATCTCCTTCAGGCAGACGGCGAAGACCATGAACGAGATATCCGAGGAGCTCAAGAAGCACCCGGTCAAATTCCTGTTCAAGGGACAGAAATAGCCCGACTTTCCGGCGTTATGGGAAGGCCGCGGATTCGAACGCCCGCCTTCCCCGGACGGCCGGACGGACTCATCATTCCATCATGCCCCTGTTCTCCGTCATCATCCCCGTGTACAACCGTCCGGCGTACCTCCGCCGGGCGGTCGAATCGGTGCTCGCCCAGACTTTGCGCGACTACGAGCTCATCGTTGTGGACGACGGATCGACCGACGAAACGGGCGATGTGGCGCTCTCCTTTCCCGGCCTTCGCTACGTTCGGCAGGACAATCGCGGCGTGAGCGCGGCTCGCAACAGGGGCGTGGCGGAATCGTCCGCGCCGTACCTGGCCTTTCTCGATTCGGACGATGCCTGGCTTCCCCGAAAGCTCGAGGTCCAGCGCGGCTTCATTTCGGATAATCCGTCCGTGCTTATCCATCAGACCGGCGAGATATGGGTTCGCCGCGGCCGCAGGGTCAATCCCATGGAACGGCACCGGAAACCGGAAGGGGACATCTTCATCCCGTCCCTCGCGCTCTGTCTCGTCAGTCCCTCGGCCGTGGTTATTGAGAGGGGGCTTTTCGAGCGCACGGGAGGTTTCGACGAGCGCCTCAGAGTGTGCGAGGACTACGACCTGTGGCTGAGGATCGCGCTCGACCATCGGGTGGGGCTCATCGGGCGCGAGCTGGTGGTAAAGTACGGCGGGCACGACGACCAGCTCTCGCGACTGCACTGGGGCATGGACCGGTTCCGGGTGTACGCCATAATGAAGCTGCTTCGCGAGAGGGCCGCTGACATGGGCGGGGAACGTCTACACGCCGCGCGGGAGGCCGTCCGCGGACGCTGCGCCGTAATGCTCAACGGCGCTATGCGCAGGGGCAACGACGGTCTTGCGGCCGCCGTACGCGCGGTGATGAAGGCTATCGAAGATGGAGACTATAGCAGTACAGCGTTTGAGAGCCTCGCAGAAACATGACCCGGTCCGCAATGGACGCCTGAAGGTACGATTCCGCGGGGAAGTCGCGGGCGAAGAGAACGGTGCCATCGGCGAGGAAGACGACCGACTGGGCTCCGCCCTCGGCCCTGGTGTAGCCCGCCGCGTATACCTCGCCGGCGCGGTCGAGCGACGCCATCCCGGTGCGCGCGGCGGGCACCTTGATCTCTGTGACGGGCCTGGCCTTGCGGTCGACGATGAGGATCCTGTTATGGTCCAGCACCGCCGCCATGCCGTCGTCCCCGACGGTCAGCGCCGTGCGCGCCACGTGCACCCTCGACAGCGGCGAGGCCGAGGCCCGGCCCTCGCGCGTGTCCACGAGCGCGATGTAATCGCCCTTTTCGTTGCCGTAGTGAAGGGCCGCGTACGAGCCCGAGGGCGAAACCGCCATGCTTTTCACGATGGTCCCCCCGCCGGTCCTCGCGCCGAACAGACGCCTCCCGGCGGCGTCGATGACGCGGTAGCTTCCGTCAAGGAATCCCACGGCCGCGTAATCCGATCCCTTCGAGAAGGCGGCGACCGTCATGAAGCGTCCGGAGACGGGCTCTCCCGTCTCGTTTCCGTGAAAGTCCAGTATTCTGGCCCGGCTCTGGTCGCTGTTTACCATCAGCACGATCTTGCCGTTGTACGAAAGATGCGGGTATTCCCGGGAATCCGTCTTCCAGAAGGGGCTGCCGTCCGAGGAGAAGAACTCCACGGAGGTCCCGGTCTTATGGTAGGTCGCGTAATAGGCGCCGTTCCCGCTCACGGTAAAAAGCGTATCGCCGAACGAGCGCTTCAAGAGGAGCCGTCCGTCGGCGGCGATAAGAGAGAGTGTGTCCCCGGCCGTGACCGGGGGGGCGGTAATCTTCGAAAGGGAGCCGTTGGGCGAGCGCTCGATGGATTCCGGGGAAGCGACCGGCCCGTGCCATTCGGGATAGATCTCGATCGCCGGCCTGGCCTCCCAGACCGGTACGAGGCCGAGGATCGCTCCCGCGATAATTCCGATGACGAGATAGCGCATTGTCACTCCTGTATGAAGCTCTTCAGCCTCTGGCTGCGCGAGGGATGGCGGAGGCGCCGGATCGCCTTCTTCTCTATCTGCCGTATGCGTTCCTTCGAAAGCCTGAACTTCTCTCCGATCTGCTGGAGGGAAAGGGGCTTTTCCCCGTCCAGACCGAAGCGCATTTTGAGTATCTCGCGCTCCGAGGCCGTGAGCGTGTTGAGCACGGCGTTGAGCGCGTCCTTCAGCGAGTCGTCGAGAAGCTTGCGGTCGGGCGCGTCGACGCGTGCGTCCTCCAGCATGCTTATAATGCTTGTGTCGTCCGAGTCGCCGAATGTCGCGTCGAGGGAGATGTAGTCCTGCGAGATGTTGCGCAGGTAGTTGATCTCCTCGTCGTCCATGTCGAGTTCCTCGGCGATCTCCTGCGCGCTCGGTTCGCGCCCCAGCTTGTGCTCCAGCTTCTTGTGCATCTTTTCGATCTTTTGCATGTCGGCCGTGCGGTTGAGCGGGAGCCGTATGAGCGAGGTCTTCTGGCTGATCGCGAGTATGATGGCCTGCCGTATCCACCAGACCGCGTACGAGATGAAATGATAGCCGCGATCGGGATCGAACTTGTCCGCGGCCTTGATGAGCCCCATGTTCCCCTCGTTGATGAGGTCGAGAAGGGAGATGCCGCTTGTCTGGTACTTTTTCGCGATGGATACAACGAAGCGGAGGTTCGCCTTGATGAGCTTTTCCTTTGCCTTCTCGTCGCCGTCGCGCGCGGCCCGCGCGCAGGATTCCTCCTCCTCGCGGCTGAGCAGCGGGATCTTGTTTATCTGCTCGAGGTACCAGGTAATCGAGGAGTCTGAAAAGTTTTCGTACCGCGCCTTCTTTTTCTTTCCGGGTGCGTGTTTCGCCGAGGACTGGGATGACCCGGCTTCGGCCTCGCCCTCGGAGTCGTCGTCGAAAAGGTCCGTATCGATCTCTCCGTCGAAGGCGTCATCGAGCATGTCGAGATCGTTATCGGTCCGGTCGTCGGGCACAGACCCCGTTCTTTTCGGGGAAGGATTGCCGTTGAGTGTGGTTTTCTTACGGGCCATAATATTTAA
>CAZEAH010000106.1:0-8367 GCA_964510075.1 uncultured Leptospirales bacterium
GTGTATGAGTCCGGGCCTATGCCGGGAAGAATGAACGCGATAAGGTCCCCGGGCCTCGATCCGTGTCGCATCCGGATGAGGTCGACCATTTTCCCGGCGATGTCGAGCCTGCATCCGCGCCATCCCGAGTGGACCGCCCCGAGAACGCGGCGGGTTTCGTCATATACGAAAACCGGGATGCAGTCGGCCGTCCGTATCACCAGGCATATGTCCGGAAACGCCGTCAGCATGCCGTCGGCTTCCGCGACGAAAGGGGTCTGTCCGGCGGATGACGGGTCGATCTCGACTATCGTGTCGCCATGCACCTGGTTGAGCGTAAAAACGCGGTCCGCTGAAGTTCCGACGTGGGCGGCAATGAGCTCTTTTTCGCGGAGCCGGATTTGATCGTCGCCGCCGGTGTAATCGAGGGGATTGGCGCGGCGCGCGGCGATACCGATATCGAGTCCGACGGGCGTCGGTACCTTTAAAAATCCGTTACCCAGTTCGAGTTCCATTACCGTCATTTCCGGGTCACCTTCTGATCGCATCCACCGCCTCCACGGCTTCGAGAGATGCGCCCGGCGTGAATTCGCCCGCTCCTCAGAGCGGAATGTCGTAGCGCCTGCGCTTTTCGAAGCCTGAAACGCGGCGGTATCCCGCCGTTCGGGCCGCCTGGGCCGCGAGGGCAAACTCGTGGGCCACCTCGTCGGCGCTGTGAGCGTCGGAGCCAAGGCTAAGCGGGACACCCTCGTCGAACAGTATGGACAGGATGTCCGCAGACGGATACATCTCCCGCA
Source organism: uncultured Leptospirales bacterium (assembly GCA_964510075.1). Taxonomy (GTDB): domain Bacteria; phylum Spirochaetota; class UBA4802; order UBA4802; family UBA5368; genus MVZN01. The sequence goes on from CAZEAH010000106.1 coordinate 777, forward strand.
CGGGCTTTCGAAGCCCCGAGGTGTTGATCTCCACCGCGACGTCGCGCGCCGCGCACTCTCTGGCGATGCGGCGGATACGGTTGCTGAAATCGGACCTGGGGCGGTGGCCGAATTTTTTCACAAGGTCGAAGTGTCCGATTATATTGAATGCGCCGCTCAGAACGAGTTTTTCAAGTATCGTAAAATAATCGGAATACACCCGGTCGATATCACGGCTTTCGAAACCGTGGATGTTGTCGGGATTGTCGAATCCCCACCCGTCGATAAAATGGCACGAGCCGATAAGATAGTCGATGCGACCGTCAGAGAGATACCGCCTGTCGAAGCTGGGATGGAAGGGAAAATCGACCTCCATGGCCGTTCTCACCGTTATAAAAGAGCCGTAACGCGAGCGGGCGGCATCCACGATCGATATATATTCCTCGGTCTGTTCGGGAAGCATGGTGATTCCTTCGCGGAGGCCTTCGGGCAGGGGAGCGTGATCGGAAAAGCCTATCTCGGAGAGGCCGGCCCTCATTGCGGCCCGGATGAAATCGTCCGGGCTTCCCTCCGCGTGGCCGCAGAGAGTCGTATGGGTGTGGTAATCGGCGAGACCCTTCAATAGCCGTTCCGCGAATAGAAAAAGGATATCTCGTCGATCTGCCGGGAGATTTCGGGACTTTCCGAACGGTCGCGCCGTATAAAAAATTTGTCGATGCGGCTGTCCTCCGCGCGCGAGACTATGGAAAGCGTGTACCAGAGCGGCGGTATGCTGATGCCGTTTTCCGACCTCGACCGGGAGGGGAGCCCGCCGGTAAAAAAAGTTTCGGCTATTTCGAATGAAAGAAACTCGGCATATTCTCCGAAACGGGAGTTGTCCACCGTGAAAAGGTACGGGTGGTGCAGATAGAAAACGAGGATGCCGCGCCGGCGCAGGTAGAGGGCCATGAGTTCCGTTTCGCCCGCTTCGACATGGCGGGGGCGAAGCACGATCATCTCGAGATTGTTGAGGTCGCTTTTGCGCGGATACAGCGAGAGCAGGTACCGGATGTGGTCCGGGCCCTTAAGGAGCGTTCGGTTTCCCTGGTACGCGAACCGCGGGTGGAGAATCTCTATCGCAGAGGGCCCGTTCCGGAAACGGTCCCTGACATACAGGGAGTCGAAACGGGAGCGAAGCAGGTTGTCGATGTCGGTGGAGATGTCCTCTTCGATCTCCGCGGTGGATTGCTCGAAGCCGACATCGTCTCCGTTGCGCACATTGCCGTAATATTCTCGAATGTCGAACATGATATAAATGTAGCGGATGGCGGGGCCGATACAACTTTTTTTCTCTTTCGCCGTCAAAAATGCGATGCGCATCTTCCATTGGAAAGGGAATACCGTCCGGACGGTGAACGCGCGCCTTACGCAGGATGTCCGGCAAAAAAAGACGATTCCGGGAGGAATCGTCAACCGTTTTAGTGGAATAATTGGAAGGTTACTACCATCCGGTAGTGTCATTAATATAGCATGGAGGCGGTATCCCGTCAAAATTAATCGTCATATTTTGATCGACGAACCCCGCATTCGTGCCGGCTGGCGATGAGCGCGGGTCACCAAAACCGGGAGAACGATCCGCAGAGTTCATTTGCGGTACTCGCCGTTGTGCAGTATGAAGGATAATACGGCTGTGGTGCCCTCCTGTGTGTAAATGTGCAATTCTCCTCCAAGCTGGTCTGCGAGCAGTTTTGCTATGGTCAGCCCGAGGCTCTCGGATTGCGACTCAAAGGCAGCCACGGGAACGCCGACACCGTTATCACGTATCGTTATTTCGAAGCGATTATTCTCGTGAGTGACGATCGATATTGATATTTTGTTGTCTCCGCATTCGCGGCCCCAAAACGCATATTTAAACGAGTTGGTAATGAGCTCGTTGATGATAAGGCCGCACGGAATGGCCTGGTCGATTGGGAAGTATACGTTCCCGGCGTGTATTTCAATATCGACGGGATGCTCGGGATTGCCGTAGCTCTGACTTAATTCCGTCGTGATACTCCGCAAATATTCGTGAAAGTTGACCCTGGAGAGGCTGTCCGAGCGGTACAGTTTTTCGTGTACGAGCGCCATTGCGCGTATACGGGCGGTGCTGTCCTTTAACACGGCGATGGAAGGTTCGTGGCATGATCGCCGGGCCTGCAGGTTGAGAAGGCTGATTATAATCTGTATATTGTTCTTCACCCGGTGATGGATTTCCCTCAGCATCACCTCCTTCTCAAAAAGCGAATTCTGAAGCGCCAGAGTGTTTTCCCTTTCGCGTTTCTTTGATCGAACGGCCAGCATGATTGAGGCGCAGGCGTTGATAAGCGGCTCGAGAAAGACCGCGTCGTTTTCGGTGTAGCCACCGGTGCGGTTCGCCACTCCGGCGACACCGACCAGATCCCCCCTGGCGAACATCGGAATTCCCATGAAGGATTTGATTGGCGGGTGGCCTGGCGGCAATCCGCCGGACCTGGGATCGTCACCCGGGGAATTGGAGATAACGAGCAGTCCTGTAAGGGCGGGAAGTCCCGCGAGGTTTTTCAGTGCCCGGAACTCCCTGTTCCGTGAAATAAGCTTGTCGTACAGATGTCGGGATTCCCAGTCCCATGAAATGTCGGATATGGCCAGGCTCCTTTTAAAAGGAACGCCGTCCGGATCGCGGAGGACTTCGTCGAGAAAGCCGAACATGCTTCCGCTGGCGTCGGTGAGGATGTCCAGCAGGGCATGAAATGTTTCATCCGGATCCCCTTCGTTTATAAAAAAGGTCTGTGCCTTGCGTACCGAGTCCAGAAGTTTAATGTTCCGAGCGAGCTCGTCCTCGGCATGCTTGCGCGCGTTTATGTCCAGAAACGACCCGACCAGCTTCACCGGGGTTCCGTCCTTGCCGTATATCACCTCGCCGCACGAATGGACCCATACTGTCGTGCCATCGGGCCGAACAATCCTCTTTTCGATGTCGTACGGCCGTCCGGACTCAATCGAATCGCGAACGGCACGGGCGGCTTTTTCGCGGTCATCGGGGTGAATAATTGCGAAACCATTCTCTGCCGATGGGATCAGTGCTCCAGGCTCGTAACCGCAGATACGGAAAAACTCGTCGGACCAGTTCGCTTTCCCCGATGCGATATCCATTTCCCAGCTGCCAATATGCGCGATTTTCTCGGTCCGCGATAAGCGTTCGTGGCTTATTTTCAGACTGTCCTCGAATTTTTTTCGAAGTGATATGTCCCGCATCTCGGTCAGGCGCAATGTCCGCCCTCGGTGGAAGTAACTCCTTCCCTGAAATTGCACCCACATACGGGCGCCGTCCTTCCTGAGGCACTCGGCTTCATAAGCCTCTTCGCTTTCCTCTCGGATCTTGGACATAACCAGAACGCGCCATTCCGGGGCAATGAGGTCTATTCCGTTATTTCCTATCAGGTCGCGCCAGTCGTGTCCCGTCATCTCGGTCACCGACGGGTTGGCCTCGATGATGACGCCTTTGTCATGAATAATTAAACCGGTATGCGCCGCCATAAAAAGTCGGCGTACGCGCTCATCGCTTTCGCGGAGCCGGTTAAGCGCGCTGACACGCAGCATGGCATTCGATATGATGTCAGCGAGAGTGGAAAGCGTGGATAGCTCCGCGCTTTTCCTAAGAGTGTCCTCGGTATTGAATTCAATCACCATTGCAAGCTGATGGTCTTCGCCGGTTTCGATGCGGATGGCCTGAAATGGGGCGATATGGGGCGATTTCCACAGCAGTCGAAATTCGTCTCCGCCGGGGGAATTTTCTGACATCTCCCCAAATAGTTTTTCATCATCATCCATGGTATGTGTGGGGCCCTTACCCGGGAGCGGCCATGGACGAAGATCCGTGAACGGGGCGCTGTCGGCGGAATGCCACTCATGCAAAACCGAGACGTTTCCTTCCTGCCCACGGTCGGAGACGATGCACACGCGCACGACGGTGCTCAGACACTGAGCGATCAGGGATAACGACTCATCTATGATCGCGCCGAGTTCATCAGAAGAAGCTCCGATGAATCGATGGGATACGCGCGTCAGCACCATGTGCGTGTGTAAAAGCTCCGTGAGTCGTTTTTGATGCGAGACGCGTGCCGATGAAAACCGCGCGATTATTCCGGCAATTAAAATGAAAACCCCCGTCCGTCCGAGCGCCTGAAGTTCGATGACCGTTTCCGAGGCCATCATTACTATAAAGAAAAAATACGCACAGGCAAGGATCGCCGAATAGACAAATCCCCTCCAGGTGAAATACGCGCATGAGATAATAATGGGAATGTAGAACAGGTTCGGAAAAAATTCGAACTGACCATTGATAACGCACCATATAGTTACCCCGGTTGCAATTAGTGTCGAAAGGCCTGTCAGTAATGCCGGAAGTGCCGATGCGCGGGACGCCCCGATTTCCGATAGAACTGCATGTGGGTGCATGGCCATGCCGCACTCCTTGTTCTACATGTACTCGAAATCGTGGATCGGGGATTCGCGATCGGCTGTTTTTATAAGCCAGGATGATTTTCCGTTCTCGTCAGTCGAGTTGAAGATCAATTCCCCTGAATCGCGCGCGAACACCGCCAGCGGAAGAGCGAAGCCGAACGACCGGATGTCCCTTACCATGCGTATTCCCTCTATCGTCGAAAGGTCGCCTTCTAAAAAACAGTATTTAATACTCATGCCGCCTCTATCGCTCCGGTTCCATCGCAGAGGCATGTTCCCTGTTTTCAAAAAACTGCTGCAGCACCTCCGCCACGCGATCGAACTCGAAGGCCTTGTCGAAAAAATAATCCGCCCCCAGCTCGCGGCATCGTTCCCTGTATTCACTCGAGGCATAATTACTGAGCACGATGACGATCGGGGCGCGCGGCCCGCCCTTCACCGTTCTGAGAACCTCCAGCCCGGAACCGCCGCTCAGGCGCAGGTCGAGAATTACGATCTCCGGAGAAGTTGCGCTGATGCGGGCGATTGCATCGGCGGGATTGGCCGCCGTGCCGACGGTCTCCACGCAGCCCGTCCCCCTCAGCATCTCCACAAGGTAGGCCGTAACCAGGCCGGAATCCTCTACGATAAATGTCCGCAGCGGAGTGTCCATACGCCCAACGGTAGACCGCCGGTACGGGCGGCGCAAGGAGGGTGGGGATAAAAATTGTCGGGCGCTTATGAGAAAAGTATGTCAGAAAAACGGGCCGGGTGGCCGCACAATTCCTACACGGTACGGAACCGGTTCAACTGACCAGCCCGTTTTTCACGGCGTAGTTAACAAGTTCCGCGGTGGACTTCATGTTCATCTTGTCGAGGATGCGCCTGCGATACGTGCTGATGGTCTTGACGTTAAGAAACATCTCGCCGGCGATTTCCGTCAGGCTTTTGCCGAGCGCTATCATTCGGAACGTTTCGAACTCGCGGTCGGAGAGCCTCAGGTGTGGGGCCACATCCCCTCGCTCGTCGAGTGAGGCGGCCAGTATTTCCGCGATTTCCTGCGTGATGTATTTTTTGCCGCCGCGAATCCGGCGTACCGCATCGAGAAGGTTCTCCGGAGCGGTCTCCTTGGTCAGATACCCCGCGGCGCCTGCGCGTATCACCCGGAGCGCATACTGTTCTTCGGGGTGTACGCTGAGGACCAGCACGGGGATGGACGGATACAACACGCGCAGCTCTTTCAGTATCTCGAGCCCGTTGCGGCCCGGCATCGTTATGTCCAGCAGTATAATGTCGTACCTGTTCTTCTTGAGTTTTTCCAGGAGATCCTGTCCGTCGCATGCCTCGGCGATCCGCCGTATCTCCCCCGATTCGACGAGGATCTGCCTGAGCCCTGCGCGAACCACCGGATGATCGTCGGCGATGATGATGCTCATTTCTCCCTTCACGGCGTGCCCCCCCGCTACTCCTCGGTGTTAGATAACAGACGCGGCCGATCGTTCATGCATACGCCCGGGCCAGAGGAATCCTTACGTCCACCGTCGTGCCTCCTTCCGCCCCCCGTGCGATGACGCATTCACCGCCGCAGTGCCGGCTCCGTTCGCGGATTCCCATCAGACCGAATGAAGTCGGGTCGGCGATTTTGTGTGCCGGTATGCCGATGCCGTTGTCGCTGACCACAAGGCGCGCCTCTTCGTCGGCGACCGACAGCTCCACCCTCACCTGCGACGCGGAGGCGTGGCGGAGAACGTTCGTGGCGGCCTCCTGGAAAATTCTGAACAGGGCCGTGGCCCTGTGGTCGACTATAAGCGGGTCGCTTTCGGGTACGATGATCTCGAACGGGATTCCGGAGCGTTTCTCGAGGTCCCGCGCCTGCCACTCGATGGCGGCGGCAAGACCCAGATCGTCGAGGACGCCAGGACGGAGCTCGGAGCATATGCGCCGAACGTTCTGGATGATGTCATCGGCCAGGCCGAGCGCCGAGACGGCCTTGGCCGAGATATCGGCGCGTTCGGCCGGAATCTGTTTGGACATCCATGAGAGGTCGATCCTGAGGGCCGTCAACATCTGGCCGAGTACGTCGTGGATCTCGCGGGCGAGCCGCAGGCGCTCCTCCTCGAGCGCCGTCTGCAGGTGGGCCGAGAGCATGCGAAGCTCCTCCTCGCTGGCGCGCACCTTCGCTTCGAGATCGCTGCGGCGCATCGCCATTTCGATGGCGGCGTACACCTGGGCGTCGACGATGGGCTTGAGGACGTATCCGTAGCAATCCGCGTCCCGGGCGCGCTCGATCGTTTTCCGGTCGGAGTGGGCGGTAATGAAAACGACGGGAAGATCATGCTGTTTTTTAAGACGCCTGGCGGTCTCGATGCCGTCGATGTCGCCGGAAAGGGAAATGTCCATGAGCATCAGGGCGGGCGTGAGCGCCGCCGCGGCGCCGAGGGCAGCGGCGCCGTCGGGGAATGATTTCAGCACCTCGTAGCCGCCCTCCTCGAGGATTTCGGAAATGTACCTTGCGATAATCGCGTCGTCCTCGACCAGAAGTATTTTCAGCCTGGATTTGATCATGTCCGAGGCTCCGTTTGGTTGTGCTGCGCGCCCGCGACATTCCGCTGAGGAAAAAGCGTACACCATGAACTGCCGGATGTCAAGCGGGGACTGTGAGCATTCCGGGCCTTGCCGGTCCGGCCGCCGGTTCAGGAAGGATCTTCGATCTTAAAAAAATTACTTGTTATTAAACGAGACCCCGGGTGTGGTATACTGAAACACGCGGCCCGGGTATGAGCGGCCGGGTTGAACGCGGGATATCCCCCAGGGCAGTTAAAAGCAGGGAAGGCCGACAGAATGTTCGACATTCTTTTTATCATCACGCTGGCGCTGTTTTTCGGTACGTCGGCGCAGTGCATTTACTCGCTCCATACGGACGACCCCAGGCACCGCACGCGCGCAAAGACGCTCCTGGTCGCGGCGGCGGCCGTCTTTATCGCCCTCGGGGCGGTACGCTTCTATTTACATTCCGGCCAGGGCGTGGTGAGGGGGGCGTTCACCATCTGGGGGTACTTTTACCTTCTGGCCTTCGTTGTCGTCATACTTCTTGCCTACCTGTATTTTTCGCGATGGAGGGCGCAGTGGTGGTCGTTCACCGCGCTCGCGGTCCCTTTCATCACGCTGGTGC
>CAZEAH010000107.1:0-8361 GCA_964510075.1 uncultured Leptospirales bacterium
CCTTTGAACCCAGGCTCAACCGGTCCCCGGTCTTGACGATTTTGAAGTTCCAGTCCCTGTGGTACTGCCCCTTCAGCGATTTCGCGCCCGCCGCCGTGCAGTATATCGGGGTGTCCGGGATCCTGTGCATGAGCGCGGGGAGCGCCCCGCTGTGGTCCACCTCACCGTGATTGGCGATGATATAATCGATCTTTTTGAGATCGATTGTCCTTTCCAGATTGGCGACATATTCCTTTGCGTACGGAGCCCAGACGGTGTCGATAAGCGCGGTTTTTTCCTCGCGGACGAGATACGAATTGTAGGTGGAACCCCTGTGCGTGGAGTACTCGCTGCCGTGGAAGCGCCTGAGTTCCCAGTCGACTTTACCGACCCAGTAAATATTGTTTTTAATTCTGATATCCATTTATTTCCGCCGCATCCGCTATTTGTAATTCAACAGTCGCTGTTCGCCCTCCAGCCGGCGCTTTTCCGTTAGGTCCTGGGATACCTCGAGCGTGCCGAAGTATCCCCCGTCCACGTCGCGGAGGGCGAAGTATTCGATATGAATGAAACGGTTGTTCATCCGGATCCAGAAGGCGGCGCTGTCTTCCGCTCCAGAGCGGAAATCCTTCAGGATGCGCTCGACTATGTTCACGCTGTGCGGGGGATGGCAGAGCTGGACCTTGCGTCCCAGGATCGCGCGATTCCGGTCGAAGATCCGGTGTTTCCCCTGGGAGAAATAGCGCACGGTGTCGTCGGTGTCGACAAAGGTTATATCCACGGGAAGCGTGTTCAAAATCGCGGTAAGCTCACCGACCGTGAAGCTGCCGGAAGGAAGCTGGATGCGTCCGCTCCCGGCCTCAGTCTCTCTTCCCTGTGTGCCGGTTGCAAGCTTCTCCGGCCTCCACTTCGCCTTAGGATCGTACAGACAGTACCCGATCTCGTCGCTCTGGCGGTACACTTCGTACCATTCTTCGTCGGTCAGGGTATCCAGGCTCGTGGGAAGAAGTATCTGCTCTTCCTTATAGATCATGTCGAGCACCGCGTCCGAGGCGGGCTTCAGTTCGCCCTCAACGAGCTTCCGGAGATCGCCCGGGGCGGAGGCGGCGGCCTCGAGGGCGGAGACGGCCTTCTTGAGAAGGGCGCGCGCCTCGTCGTGCTTGGCCCACATCACCTTCGGCGGTCCTGTTATTTCGTGCTTTTCAAGAAACGGGAAGAGCAGGTACTCCTTTCTGCGATAGTGCTTGTCGACGTCCATGAGGGCGTTGAAGTGTCCGCGTAATTCATTGATGTATTCCACCGCCCCGTCGCGACCCACGGAGGACACGCGCTCATACAGCGCGCCCAGGGCTCCGGCCTCCCAGTTGAGCGCGATATTCTCCTGGCGGAAGGTATGAACCGGATGCCCCTCGGGAGCGTCCCTGGCTCCCGACTGGTCAATGCTCCCCTTCAACACGGATGTGTGGATATCACAGAGTTTTATTACCTCTTCAGCGGGAAGGCCCTCGTTGATAAGCTCCTGTTCTGCCTTCACCACGTCATCATAGGGGATACTCCCGAGAAGGTGCTGCAGCTGGCCGCGGACCTCGCTTTCCGCCTGACCGTTGTGGAGCCGGCGTATGAGGTCTTTCAGTATTTCCCGCTTTTTCCGGGCGTTATCCATGAGTTCGCTCATTGAGTATTCTCCTTATGGGGTGTTATATCGTGCGGCATTCGCCGTTTTTCAATACCGTATCGATGGTCGTATCGTTCATCAGCTCCTGAAACTGATCGACAATTGATGTCCATTTATTATGTATCGTACACCCGGTCGTACACCGGTTCAAGCCCAAAAAACAGCGCCGGATATCACCCAGGTTCATAAAGAGCTTTGCGATCTCTCCCAGGCTGATTTCTTCAGGGGGACGCGCCAGGACAAAACCGCCGTTTTTGCCGCGGACCGAATGGAGGAGGCCCGCCTGCACCAGTCGGTTCGCGATTTTCGACAGGAAATTGTGCGGTATGTCCATCTCCTCGCCGATGGTCTTCGCGAGCACGGGCCCCTCCCCGCCGAAGGCGGCGATATACGACATTACGCGAATGGAGTACAGCGCTGTCTGCGATAGCACGGTCGTTCTCCGAACACTGAGGATATGGCGCGAACACTCGACATCATGAAGTTCCTGTCGGCGCCCGTGGCACCGCTTTAAGTACTTCTATATTTATAAGATTTCTTCATCATATTGTCAAGATTATTTTTATTGCGATCGCACGCGGGCTTGCCGCGTTGTCGCGCAGCAGGGCCGGAGAATTCCCCGTCGATCCCGTGAGCTCGGGCAGTGCGGTATCCTTCTTCCCTCTCTGCAAAACTGCCCGTTATTTGCTTGCCGGGTGCCCCGGGATAGCCCATCTTCGGTTAAATGGTTAAATTACCGCTACACTCACCCATCGTATCGCTCGACTGGCGCGAGCCCTATGACCACTGGGATCTCATCCCCGCCGGACGCGAAACGAAGGGAGCGAAACGCCGTTTCAGGGCGCTCACGATTCGCAAGGGCAACTGCTCCTTCGCGCGCGACGTCCCGCGCGGAATGATCGAGTTCATCCATCGAGCGACAGTCCGCCTCGGCCTGCGGGAGAACGGGCTGGCCTTCATGAGGGGTACGGTACGCAGGGGAGGGACCGCCCTTTGGGCCGCGGTCTCGGTACGAGAGCTCGGATGGGGCATGGGAAGCGCTGTCGTCATTCCGCGCACGCTCCGTTTCCGCGAACACATCACCCTCGCCGTCGACGGGAAACACGCCGCGGTGCGCGTAATGGAACTCATCGTGTTGAACGCGCTTCTGCACCTGGCCCGTCCGGGCCGGAAGCCGGATTGGTACGCCGCGTTCGCCGCATCGGTCATTGCATGCGGGTGGAAATCGCTGGAGCGAACCGACATGCCCCGCGTCGAGCGTATCGACGACCTCCCTGCCGGAAAACCTTCCGCGCAATCCGCCCGAAAATAAGGTTGCATAATACTCCGCGCCGATATTCCCTGCGGTCTGTCGATTCGGGAGAAACCACAATGTCAGGCACTCACGCGGGCGAACTCTACGCATTGCTGACGGCGCTCTGCTGGACCGTCGCCGCCATGTCGTTCGAGGCGGCCGGAAGAAGGGTGGGCTCGCTCGCGGTGAACTTTATCCGTCTGGTGATCGCCCTGCTCTTTCATTCGGTTTTCTCGCTCGTCATGCGGGGGGCCCTTTACCCCGCCGACGCTCCCGCCCACGCGTGGTTCTGGCTTTCGCTTTCCGGGCTGGTCGGTTTCACGATCGGCGACCTTCTGCTTTTCCGGGCGCTGGTGGTCGTCGGAGCGCGCGTGTCCATGCTCATGATGGCCCTTGTTCCTCCCATTACCGCAATCATCGGATGGGCGGCGCTCGGGGAAATGCTGTCCGTGCGCGGCGTTGTCGGCATGACCGTTACGGTGAGCGGGATTGTCATGGTGGTGCTTAAAAAAGACGGCGCAAGCGGACGCCTGGCCTTCTCTCATTCCATTACCGGCATACTCCTCGCTTTGGGGGGGGCGCTCGGGCAGGCGGGCGGGCTGATCCTCAGCAAGTACGGCATGGCCGATTACGACCCCTTCGCGTCTACGCAGATACGCGTTATCGCGGGGACCGCCGGGTTCGCCGCTCTATTCAGCGTGATGCGGCTCTGGGGGCGCGTTTCCGCCGGACTGAAGAACCGGGGGGCGCTTTCACGCATCGCGCTGGGCGCGATGTTCGGTCCCTTTCTCGGCGTGTCGTTCTCGCTCTTCGCCGTCCAGCGCACCGCGACGGGGATCGCATCGACGATTATGGGCATAGTGCCCGTGCTTATCATCGTTCCAGCCGTGCTCATATTCCGCGAAAAGGTAAGCCTCCGCGAGATCGCCGGCTCCGCGCTCGCCGTTACGGGCGTGGCCCTGTTCTTCAGCTGAGGAAGGACGCGCCTTCCCCTACGCCCTCTCCAGCACCGTCGCCTCGTACGGGGCGAGGCCGAGGTCCAGCGCGGGATACTCCATAGACACGGATTTGTGTGTCGACAGGGCGACCCGCCAGGCGCCCTCCAGCCCCGGGCGTATCCTCCGGGGCGACGGGGCGAAATTGAGCGCGACGATGAGCTTTTCGGCACCATGAGTTCGCGTATAACATAGCACGTCGTTGCGGGCGTCACCGACCGCCTCCCAGCTTCCGCGGTTGAGCGCCGGATACGAGCGCCTGAGCGCTATGAGCCGCCGGTAGAACTCGAGCACCGACGAGGCGTCGCCCGACTGCCGCTCCACGTTCACCCTCTTGTAATCGCCGTTGACCCGGAGCCAGGGCCGTCCGGTCGAAAAGCCCGCGTTCGGTTCCGCGGACCACTGCATGGGCGTGCGCTCCGGGTCGCGCCCGGGATGAAACGGCCAGTAGCGTTTGCCCACCGGGTCCTGCAGCTCTTTGCGGGGGATCTTCCCGTTGCTCATGCCGATTTCCTCGCCGTAATACAGGAAGGGCGTGCCGCGAAGCGTGAGGAGCATGGCCGCCATGAGCTTGGCCCGCGCCGGAGCGTCGGTGCCGCCGCCGTGGCGGCTTCTGCTCCGGGGCTGGTCGTGGTTGTTGATCACATTGCACGGCCACGCCTTTTCGGGAACGGCCGCCTCCCAGTTCCGAATGCAGTTAAGGAACGCGGCGGCGCTCCACTTCTGGTGGATGAACGAGAAGTCGAATGAAAGGTGCAGCTCGTCTCCCTCGGGCCCAAGGCAGGCCGCGGCGAGCGCCGGGTTGCCGTCGTTTTCCACCACGACCTCGCCCACGGACATGCGCTCGTCATAGGAGTCGAGGAGTGTGCGGAAATCGCGGAGGATCCCGTGCAGTTCCGGGCGGTCCCTGTCATAGATGTGCTTCTGGAGGTCGTAGGGACGGGGATACGCGCCGATGGCGAAGGGGTTGCTGCGGAACCGGTCGTCCTTTACAAAAAGGTTCACGACATCCAGCCGGAACCCGTCCCCCCCCCTTTCCAGCCAGTAGCGGATTTCACCGAACATCGCTTCCTTGAATTGCGGGTTGCGCCAGTTGACGTCCGGCTGCTCTTTCAGAAAAGAGTGAAGATAATACTGGCGCGTCTTCTCGTCCCACTCCCAGGCGCGTCCGCCGAAAAAGGCCATCCAGTTGTTGGGATACCGCCGCCCTCTCCCGCCGTCGTGCCAGATATACCAGTCGCGTTTCGGGTTGTCACGCGAGGAGCGCGACTCGATAAACCAGGGATGCAGGTGCGAGGTGTGGTTCATCACCAGGTCCATGATCACCCTGATCCCCCGCCGGTGCGCCTCGGAGAGGAACAGATCGAAGTCCCGCTGCGTGCCGAACACCGGATCGATCCCGCGGTAATCGCTTATATCGTATCCGAAGTCGAACATCGGGGATGTGTTGATGGGGGAAAGCCAGATGCCGTCCACGCCGAGCGCCGAGAGATAATCGAGCTTTTCCGTTATGCCCGGCAGGTCGCCAATGCCGTCGCCGTTCGAGTCGTAGAAGCTCCTGGGGTATATCTGATAGATCACTCCGTGCTTCCACCAGAGCCAGTCCGTTGCCATCGTTCACCTCCTCCGCCGAAAAGCATATGATCAGAGCTCCGAACATCTGTCAATCGCTTGTCGCCGCGCCGCCGGCCCATTTTTTTGTTTACAGCCCCACCGACCCGGCCGTACAGTGACGGTACGGGTGTTCCTTTAGGCCCCGCCGCAGTGAAAATCAACCACAAGGACAGTGTAATGGCATATAAAATCGCCCTGTACCCCGGAGACGGGGTAGGCCCCGAAGTCATCGCCGAGGCGCGCAAGGTGCTCGAAGCGCTTCCCGTATCGTTCGATTTCACCCTCTTCGACTGGAACAGCGGACTCTACTCCTCCACCGGCAGATGCGCGCCCGAGGACTACCTGGACCGCCTCATGCCCTTCGACGCAATCCTCCTGGGCGCTCTCGGCGACGCGTCGAAGGCCCCCGACCACATCGCCGTCGAGCCTTTGCTGGCCATGCGCAAGGGCTTCGACCAGTACGTGAACATTCGCCCCGCCGTTCTCTACGAGGGCGTCGACTGCCCGCTCAAGAACGTCGCGCCGGGCGAGATCGACATGGTCGTGATACGCGAGAATACCGAGGGCGAGTACACCAGCCTGGGAGGGCGTCATTACGTGGGGACCCCGCACGAGGCGGCCATGCAGGTGAATTACTTCACGCGCATGGGGACGGAGCGCATCATCCGCTACGCCTTCGAAACCGCGCGCAAACGCGAACGCCGGCACGTGACGAGCATCACCAAATCCAACGCGCTCAAATTCAGCATGGTATTCTGGGACGCCGTGCTCGCCGACGTGGCGAAGGACTATCCCGACGTGACATGCAGCCCCATGCTGGTGGACGCCGCCGCGATGAACTTCGTGCGCTCTCCTCGCATGTTCGACGTTGTCGTGAGCTCCAACCTCTTCGGCGACATCCTCACCGATATCGCCGCCATCATTGTCGGGGGAATGGGTTTCGCCGGAAGCGCCAATATCAATCCAACGCGCAGGTATCCGTCGATGTTCGAACCCGTCCACGGCTCCGCGCCAGATATTGCCGGCACGGGAAAAGCAAACCCGATCGCGGCAATCCTCTCCGCCGCGATGATGTGCGAATTCCTGGGCGAGGTGGACCTCGCCGGGCGCGTACGCGGCGCCGTGAAGGCCCATCTTGCCGAGGACAGGGTGCGTACGCCCGACAGGGGCGGCGCCGATTCCACATCGGCCGTCGGCGATGATATTGTCAAAAAACTCCAGGGGTGACGCCGTGGACTACACTGAATTCGCCGGGAAGGGCTGTGCGGTAAAGGACTACCACTTCACGGTTTCGGACGGAGTGGCGCTCAAGATCATAGACTTCATTCCGAAGCGCGACAACGATAGACGGCCGGTGATTTTTTTCGTGGCGGGATGGATATCTGCAATATCCGGCTGGAGGGGCGTCCTCAAAGTCATAAGCGCCGAATACCGCACCATCTATCTCGAAACGCGCGAAAAGCAGTCCTCTGTCGTGCCGCGGAACAGAAAGGTGAGCTTCTCCATGGACCGCCTCTCAGCGGACATACGGGAGGGGGTCGAACAGCTCGTGCCGCCGCGCCGTGCCTTCGTGATGGCCGGAAGCTCGCTGGGCGCCACCGCGATTCTCGAATACCTGGCGCAGGAGGGCAGAAAACCTCTCTGCGCCGTGCTCGTGGGGCCCAACGCCGAATTCCGCTTTCCCAGGTTTCTGGGGCGCGTCATTCCGGCCTTTCCGCCGTCATTCTACCTGGTATTCAAGCCCGTGGTCAAATGGTACCTGCGCAACTTCCGTCTGGATAAAAAAAACGAACAGGAGCAGGTAAAAAAATACGAGGCGACCCTCGACGCCGCCGATCCCTACAAGCTGAAATACAACGCGATCGCGATCCGCAATTATTCGATATGGCACATACTCCCCGCGGTATCGACACCGGTACTGGTAATCGGGGCGGCGCTGGACAAACTGCACGGCAACGATGCCCTAAAAAAGATGGTGGACACCCTCCCGCGCTCGGGTTACCGCGAGCTCGCCAGCAACAAGGAAACCCACAGCGAAAAAGCCGGAGAGCTCATCGTTGAATTTCTCGGGAAGCGCGACTACCTAAAGCTTTAAAAACGCCGCCGCGTGTAAATTACTTGCTCTTTCCGCCGCCGGGGCGTATTTTGTAATTAATCTCGGCATGTCCCGGCGAAGGAGGGACCATGATGTCATTATGCAGGGTGGATGTAGTCAACGTCTTTCTCGACCAGAATTCCGGATCTCCCGTGGTGCTGCTTCAGGCAAGGGAGTCGGGGGACGTTCTTCCCATCCTGGTGGCTCCGCTCGAGGCAAGTCTCATCGCCATCGAGATAGAAGGCAAAAAGCCTGTGCGCCCGCTCACTCACGATCTTCTCGCAAGTACAATACACCGCCTCTCCTGGCAGGTGGAATCAATAGTCGTTGACGATTTAAGAGACAATATCTTCTACGCTAAAATTACGCTCGAACGCGAAGGAGAGCGCATCGAGATAGACAGCAGACCGAGCGACGCGATCGCGCTCGCTCTCAGAACAAAGTCGCCGATGTTCGTAAGAAAAAAGGTGTTCGGACTCTCAATGGGACTGGACCGGGCCGCCCACACGTATGACGCCGAAACGCTGAAAGAGATGCTCGAGAACATCGACATAAACGACGTTGACGGCAAGATCATGTGATGAACATCCCGGACGGGCCCCCTATCGGCGCGGCCGCGTTCGATTCCACCGGTTTTTCCGGAAACCCTGTGATAATTCCGCGGAGGATGCAATGTCAACCGGCGCCCTGACAACCGGGAAGAACATCG
>CAZEAH010000108.1:0-8248 GCA_964510075.1 uncultured Leptospirales bacterium
CCTGATTGTTCCCGATATATTGTTCATTGTGCCGTCTTTTAGTATGACCACCGGCGGAATAGGAGCGGGTTCGTAGATATTTATAAAACGGGAAATTACCTGGTGCAGCGTACCGTCGCCGCCTGAAATCGCGAGATACGGCACTATTTTCCTCCTGCAGTCCTCGGCGACCGCATCGAGTTCCTCAATCGTCCCCGTGGGCCTGACATCCACCAGGTCCCCGCCGATTTTCCTGAATACATCTATGGAATTCCCTTTTGTTTTTCTGTTTTTACGGGAGTAAGGATTGACTATAATCGGTATCTTTTCCATTGAGAGCACCTCTCGTCTCATTAAGCGTATTCGAGAGACAAGCATTTATTGGCCGAATGTCAATGGAAAAATGTTTGCCTTGACCGGCCGTCATATGAAAGAATTCCATTCGAAAATAGAGGTGTCGCAGCCCGTGCCAAGTTTTTTGAATGACGAAGGGACCTTAATTAAAATGAACGAAAGACCGTCAGAAATCACTCCACGCCCGCTCAACCCGGAGCGCAGGTGGGACGTATTCTCCTCCGACCCCGGTTTCTGGCGTACGGGTCTGTACCGGCCGGAGAACACCTGCCCCGAAGAAATTACCGAGCTTGAGAAGCATTCATGCCCGGAGCTTTTCATTTGTCTTGGCGGCAAGGCCGGCCTGGTCGTAATTGACGGCCCGGTTGAAAGGATCGTGACTTTCGAACCAGGCGATGAATTGCTCGTAACCGGCTATCACAACGGCTTTATCATAGACCAGGATGCCTACTTTCTCGTCGTGGAGCGTACCTTTTTTACAACTGAATACATTGACCGCAAAACGCGCCTGCAGACCAGGCAGGTTACCACGAAATGACGGCTGACGCTCATACAGCCCTCTACTGCCTTTTCGGACGGCCTGCCCGCCATTCACTTTCGCCGGCAATGCACAACGCCGCTTTTGAGGAAAAAGGATTAAACGCCGTGTATCTCGCGTTCGAACCTGAACGGGCGATCGATGCGGTACGCTCCATGCGCTCCCTCGGAATAAAGGGTGCCAGCGTGACGATCCCCTTTAAAACCGATATAATTGATGATATTGACCAGATCGACCCTCTCGCCGAAAAAATCGGGTCGGTCAATACGCTCGTCAACCGTTCCGGCACCATAACCGGCTATAACACCGACGGATACGGCGCCATTCGGGCGTTACAGACGGCCGGTGTTCCGCTCGACGGAAGGAAGGCCCTTGTTATCGGCAACGGAGGATCGGCCAGGGCGATCGCCTTTTCGCTTTTGGATGCGGGCTCACGCGTTGTGATATTGGGCCGGGACGAAAAGAAAGCCGCCCGACTCGCCCGGGATCTTTCCCGTCATTTTCCCGAAGTTGAAAGCGGGCGTATCGATTCCGCTGGAACCCTGATGACCGATGATAACGCTCTCATCATCAATACCACTCCTGTCGGAATGTTTCCCGACATCGGTTCATGCCCCATCGACCCGTCGATCCTGAAAAAGGGAAATGTTGTATTTGATATCGTCTATTCCCCCGTCCGCACCCGTCTGATAGAATCAGCCGCATCGGCGGGATGTACAACCATTCCGGGAACCGAGATGCTCCTTTATCAGGGGGCGCGGCAGTTCGAATTGTGGACCTCTTTGACTGCTCCTGTAGAAACAATGCGTACTGCGCTTGAGTTCGGGCTTGCAGAAAGGGAAAATCACTGATTGCGAATGAACATCCCGTTCCAATGAATCGACTCCAGCATATTCTCGATGAACTCGTAAATAATGAGAAAACCGGCCACGCCGGTTTTCATAATTATTCTCCGGCGACGATGCGCGCTTTAATGCAACGCCTCGGACAGCCACATCGCGGTTTCAAATCCGTACATATTGCGGGGACAAACGGTAAGGGATCAACCGCGTATATGATCAGCCGGATACTTATGACCGCGGGCTATAAAACCGGGCTGTATGTATCACCCCATCTCAATACAGTGACCGAACGCATATCAATTAACGGCCATCCCATTAAGGAAAAGAATCTCGTCACCATCCTCAATTACGTCCTCGAACAGTCTCATATCGGCTTGCTCCGTCCCACCTGGTTCGACGCGTTGACCGCGGCAGCCTTTCACTATTTCGAGATGGAATCGGTGGACATCGCTGTTGTGGAAACCGGGCTTGGCGGTCGGCTCGACTCGACCAATGTTCTCAGGCCCCTGGTCTCCATTATCACCACCATTGCCCTTGATCATATTCCCCTTCTCGGAAAAACGCTCCGCGAGATATCCGCCGAGAAAGCGGGCATAATTAAAAACGGCGTTCCGGTTATTGCGGGGAATATAACCGGAGACCCACTCGCCGCAATTGAAAGCACCTGCCGTGAAAAGCGCTCCTCGCTGTACGTAATCGGAAAGGATTTCAGCATCGACGCATTCCCTCAATCCGAGCAGGATACCTTTTCATATACATTCGGAACTCGCCGTATAGAGAACCTCCGGCTCGGACCACGGGGGGGCTTCCAGCGTACTAATGCCGCACTGGCCATCACCGCCACCCTGCTTCTCGGAAGGAGAGGTTTCGCGGTGGCTCCCCGAGACATTCGAATAGCGCTCAAACGCCTGGTGATTCCGGGACGCCTTGAAATCATCTCCGAAAAACCTCTCATTATCTTCGATCCGGCTCATAATCCCGAAGCCCTTCGCACCATTCTTAATCACATCTCGGCCGAATATCCAGACCGAAAACCCGTCTTTGTTGTCTGTTTTATGAAGGATAAGGATGTAGAAGGACTTTTCGAGGTCCTGTATGCCGCCGATCCGACCGCAATCGTCTATTACCTGCTGGAAGACGAGCGCGCTTTCAATCCGGGCACTTCACCACCCGATACAGAGGGCATGCCTTTCTATCTGATCAGCGGTACAGACGGCGGCAAGCGTCTGAGTGACATAATTACGCATCTGGCGGGAGACGACCGAATCATTGTCGCCACGGGAAGCTTCCGCATCTATACAGCCGTAAAAAAGCTTGCATTAAATTTCCGCGAATGATTGTATTCTCTCGGTTGTGGAAGGCGAATACACATATATCCGGGGTGATTACCCTCTCCGGGAATTATACGGCACATTTCATCGGGTTGATATATGGACGAGGCGATAAAATCACTGGTCGTTGCCGTTAAGCAAACGCTCAAGGATTTTACCGCCGGGCGGCTGCCCTCCGAAGAATGCCGTCGGAGGTACAAGCAAATCTCAGATGAATGCGATTCTCTGCATAATGTCGGCGCACTGCGCGGGGACCTGCTTTCCTCGATTTGTTTTCTGCATTCAACTGAAAATTTTTCCCTTTTTACGGGCCTGTACCGCCTGGACATACATGGCCTGACCGCTCTGAGATACAGCGGGGACGATGGTTTTAACCTCAGTCTGCTCCGCATGAAGGATATTCTTTCTCTCAGGCTTGCCGCCTCAACATCCGTCTCACTGCCTCCCGGGGACGGGCATGAGCTTCCCCACACCGTTTACATCTGCGGTGTGCCCGGGGAATCGAGTCTTCCCCTGCTGTTCGTTGCGGTTTCATCGTCACATTTTTTTTCCAAACAGGAATTCCTCGACACGGCCGGATTGATCGGGGTCCTCCGAAGCGCGGCGGAAATTGAAACCCTTCCGCAGTATTTCTCATTTTTTGGCGACAGGCGCACAACGATAGATGAATGGATACGGCGCCAGCTTGCCCGGGGCGGCCCCGTGTCGGCGCATTATTTTCTTTTCAACATGATCGAGCGTATTTTCAGTCATATGGGCCTGCCTGAGATGCTAAAAGTCTCCTCGTCAATTAAAAAATCCCTGGCGGAGCAGTGCGGTCCTCCGGATACTCCGGTTTTCGAGCTTTCCATGCGCGAGTACCTGATGTTCATTCCGGACAGTGCAGGAAAATTCTGCGAAAAGAAAAAGGCATCCTTCACCTATCAGGGAATTTCGATTCCGTCGCAGTCGTGTGTATTCGTATTGCATAGCGAGGATGACATCGTAAGGTTCTGGGACGAAATCATCGATTTTGAAACAAGGATATCCTCAGGGGAACGGGTGCGATGAAGTTCCGACAGGTGTCCGTTATTGGTTCCCACGACGACTGCCGGTTCCTTGATGAAGCATTCACAATTGGAAAACATATCGCCCAAAGAAAATGGGTGCTAGTCTGCGGTGGGCGCGGAGGGATCATGGAGGCAGCATCGAAAGGTGCCTCTGAAGAAGGAGGAATCGTCATCGGCATCCTCCCCGGCAGCGATTTTTCAGACGCCAACCCTTACCTCACCGCGGCGGTCGCATCAGGCATCGGTTTCGCGCGAAACAGCATGAACGTGCTCTCCGGAGACGTCATTGTCGCAATCGGAGGAAAAACGGGGACAATGACCGAGCTTTCCTACGCGTTCCAGTACGGAAAACCGATTATTATATGCTCTTTCGCCGGCGGCTGGAGCCTGGCATTCGCCGATATTGCGGTTCCGGAGGATGCGCGCTCTCTGATTCATACGGCGTCCACTGTAAGCGAGGCCACGGCTATGCTCGACAGGCTGCTTTGCGGCTGATCAGCGCGGCGATGATCTACATGTAATCGAGATAATCCTTGAGTTTTCGCGCCCTTGTAGGATGCCTCAGACGCCGAAGCGCTTTGGCTTCTATCTGCCTTATTCTCTCGCGCGTGACCTTGAATACGTATCCAACTTCCTCCAGCGTGTGGGAATAGCCGTCATCGAGCCCGAATCGCATACGAATGACTTTCTGTTCGCGCGCCGGAAGAGTGTTGAGGACTGTATGAATCTGCTCCGCGAGCAGCCTGTATGCGGCGGTATTTGCTGGAGAATCCACGTCCTTGTCCTCGATAAAATCTCCCAGAAGCGAATCCTCCTCCTCGCCGACCGGTGTTTCCAGCGATATTGGCTCCCTGGCAACGTTTTTGACGCCTTTAACCTTCGCAACCGGCCATCCAAGCCTGTCGCCGAGTTCCTCTGCGGTGGGTTCCCGACCGAATTCCTGCTGAAAAAGCCGCGTTTCGCGCATCACCTTGTTTATCTGCTCTATCATGTGTACTGGAACGCGGATGGTGCGCGCCTGGTCCGATATGGCGCGCGTTATCGCCTGGCGGATCCACCAGGTCGCGTATGTCGAGAACTTATATCCTTTTCGGTATTCGAACTTGTCAACGGCCTTAATGAGTCCGATGTTGCCTTCCTGTATCAGGTCGAAGAAATGCATCCCCCTGTTAGCGTATTTCTTGGCAATCGATACAACCAGCCGCAGGTTGGCGTTAATGAGCTCCTTTTTTGCGATTGAGATCTTGCGCTGTCCCAGCTCAATCTGTTTGCCCCATTTCATTATGTTTTCGGCGGGTGCACCGGCTTCCTGTTCGATCCGCCTGATCTTGCGCTCATTGTTGCGTATGTCCTTCACCATCTCGAGCAACTCTTCCTTTTTCTTTATTGAAAGCTCACGGATGATGCTTCGAACCTCTTCGCCCTTCTCTACCTTTCGCGCGTAGTGTTTAAGCTCTTTGATTTCCTTCCCGTATTTTTTCTCTATCTGCCCGAAGAAATCCAGGGTATCCTTGATCCTGCTGACCATTGACTGAATTTTATGGGCAAGTTTTGATATCTCCGCCTCGTTTATCTCCATCTCCCTTATGGAATCCACGATAAGGTTCATGGCTACGTCGATTTTCGACCGCATCTCTTCAGCCTTTTTGGAATCAGCATCGAGTTTTTTGAGCTTGTTCTGAAATTGAAGTATCTTTTTGTCCTCGGCGATGATAATGGACATCTTCTCGTTATACTTCTTTTCTAGCTGTTTCATGTCCACAGAGGAGAAATAATACAGCCTGTTTATCCTCAGTACGTCGTTCAGTTTGATTTTACCCGTTTTTACGCGCGGGTGGTTCTTTATGAGATCGTTTATGAGGAGGCTTGAATGGATGACAGCATCCTCTATGAGCAACTCTCCTTCCTCTATCCTCTTTGCCAGATCCACCTCCTGGTCGCCGGAAAGCAGGGAGACCTTGCCTATTTCCTTGAGATAGAGCCTGATAGGGTCATCAATATATGAAGAGTCCTCCGAGGCGGATGAAGAGGATTTTTTCGACGAACCCGAGGTTTTTTTCTTGGTCGGGGCCGGAGGGGCGGCCTTCCTTGTGGATTCCTCCACGACCTCTATCCCGAGCTGATTCAGAAGTATAAATATATCGTCGATCTTGTCGGAATTGAGCAGTTTATCGGGGAGAACGTCATTTATTTCATCGTAGGTGATCTCTCCGTTAGATTTTCCAAGCTGAATGAGCTTTTTAACTTCGGGAATGTTCTCCAGCACTATTTCTGTCTTGCTCATGACGCTCCTGTATGATGATTCTTCACACGGTCTGTATGTTGTATTTGTACGACGAAAGCTTCTCCCATTCCCTGGTGAGAATTTCGATTTCTACTTCAAGTTCCGTGATATTTACATCAGTATCGGCACTTCCGGCCGCCTGGGCCTTCCTAATTTTATCCTTGTACTGCTCGATACTCCGTTCGAGCATATACATTCTGATGTTAATGTAGATTTCGGTATACGCTGCAGCCGGATTTTCTATCCGATACTCCCTGGCAAGGCAATTCTCAAGGAAGATTTTTTCGCTCCCATCAGGGAAAAAATCGAACAGCCTGTCAACTGAAATCTTCTCTCCGGCGGAAAATAGTTCCGCCATCTTTCCAAAAACGGCCGCGGCGTCGGGGTCTTCCATCTCGTTCTCCGAGAAGTCGATTATCGCCTTCTCCACGAGCTCAGGATACCTGCACAGCAACTCGACCATCTCCCGGTGGGCCCGGACCATATACGGGATTCTGCCCTGATTTCCGCCATTTGCCTTAACGGTTGACGCCGGGCGTAAGGAAGAACCGGTCTTTCCGAGAAACCGCTTAAAGTCTGAACGTATCTCATTTTCCCCGATTTTCAATAAAGTACTTATTTTTTTAAGATAATGGCTCCTTTCGGATTCGTACTCGATTTCGGCCACTATCGCGAACAGCGCGCGGAGCACGTCCAGTCGGTCTCGACCGGCTGATTCCGCCAAAGCTCTTTCCACGCGGAAATCGACCGGTTTCGATGCGCTGTCAACAATCGCCATGAATTCACGGACTCCTCGTTTTTTAATGAAGTCAAAAGGATCATCTTCCGGAAGCGCTGCGACCCTTACATCGATGCTGACGTCCTTCAACACTTCAAGGGACCGTAGCGACGCATTTATTCCGGCCGAATCCGCGTCGAACAGCAGGATTATCTCACTGCAGAAGCGGGCGAGAAGGCGCACCTGGACCTCGGTGAGAGCCGTACCGAGCGGAGCAACCACGTTTTTAACGCCCGCCTGATGGCATCCTATCACATCGAGGTATCCCTCCACGACTATCGCCCTCCCGAGCGAGGCAATGTGCTCTCGGGCGATATTCAGACCATACAGGATATTCCGTTTCTGGAACAGTTCCGATTCCGGAGAATTGAGATACTTCGGTTCACCGCCTTCCATAATACGGCCGCCGAAAGCAATGACCTCGTTATTTCTGTTTAAAATCGGAAATATAATCCTTCCCCTGAAGCGATCGTAATAATGAACGGTTCCCTCCCGGGTGGAAGAGCTCAGAAGGCCGAGTTTGGCCGCCACATCCAGATTGATACCGGTTTTGCGGAAATACCCGGTAAGTGCCCCCCATTCATCCGGAGCGTAGCCTATACCGAACTCTTTTATACTGACCTCTACAACACCCCTCTTCTGAAGATATGACCGTGCGCCGGCGCCGCGCGAAGAATTCAGCATGTTCCTGTAAAAGGACATGGCCGCTAGGTTCACGTTCTTGCAGACCTCCAGCCCGTCAGCCTTTCCTGTGCTCTTTTCGTCTTTTACCTCTATTCCGAGCATGTTCCCCAGAAAAACGACGCTTTCCGGGAAGGTGAGACGCTCGATTTTCGAAATAAACGTAAAAACATTTCCTCCCGTATGACAGCCGAAACAGTAGAAGGTCTGCTTTTCGGCCGATACATTAAACGAGGGAGTTTTCTCTTTATGGAAAGGACACAGGCCGATATAGTTCATCCCCTTTTTTTGAAGGGTAGGCACATATTTTTTAATAATTTCCTGTATCTGCGCCCGGTCGCGAACGAGATCGATGATTTCTTTCGGTATGGACAATTATCCCTCGTTTATACGTCCATAAATCAATCGCGTG
>CAZEAH010000109.1:0-7274 GCA_964510075.1 uncultured Leptospirales bacterium
TGTCTGCACCTATCATCTCGGTGAGTTCATTGACGCAGCGCTCCTGTTTCTGAAGCTCCTCGACGATGAAAAGACGCGTTGAATGGGCCATCGCCTTGATTATTTTCGTCCGGGCTTCATACAGGGCCAGGCGCTCCTCCGAGAGTGTTCGATTTCGTTTTTCCATATTTGGCAACATAGCCAAATAGCCAATAATTTTCAAGAAAAATTTATGCCAACGATCCATTCGTATCAGCGAGTCGGGAATACCGGATGGAGGCAGGGGTAAAGCATCATCCGCGCTTCAGCCGAGCACGGGATGCCGGCTGGCCGCGAGGCGCACCAACCGACTTCCAAGCTCGCCGTAGGAGAGCCCCATGTGTTCCGCCGCGCAGGCCATGCTGGCGTCGGAGCTGATGTCGGGATTGGGATTGATGTCGAGAATGTAGAATATACCGTCACGAAGACGGATGTCCAGCCGCGCGTAATCGCGGCATTCAAACGCGCGAAAACATTCGAAGCAGGTGCGCTCGAGCTCGCCGTACTCTCCTTCGCTGAGGCTTGCCGGAATAAGACTTGTTATGATCTCGTAATGCTTCGAGCCCGGGATGAATTTGGCGTCGAAGGTGCACAGCCGGTCGTGAATGTCGCTGCAGCCGGAAAAGTCCATCTCGACCGGCGGGAGCATGAGGAGTGAACCGTTGCCGATAAGGGACACATGAAACTCACGGCCGTCGATAAAGTCCTCTACCAGGGCCGGCTGGTTGAAGGTGTCGTGGATGAACCGTATCTGGCGTTCGAGCTCCTCTCTGTTGAGCACGACCGATTCGGAGCTGATGCCGAGGCTGCAGTGTTCGTTGGCCGGCTTGACGATGGCGGGGAAGCAGTTCCATTCCGGGGCGTACGGCCTCTCGTAAACACGCCACAGGGGCGTCGGAAGCCCGCGGGCGGAAAGTGTGTGTTTGACATACTGCTTGTTTTCGCAGTTGCCGATTATCTCCGGCGGAGAGCCGGTATAGATCATGTTCCGCTTTTCGAGCGCGTGGGCGACGGCGGCCTCGCTGTGCGGCACGCCGGGGATCTCCTCGCAGAGGTTCATCACGATCCAGTCGTTGGGCCTGTAGCCGGAAAGGGTGCGGTGCAGGGTGTCGCAGTTGATCTCGAGTCGGGAGACGGGATGTCCCAGCTCCTCGAGCGACGAACTCATGAGCTCTATTTCCGCTTTCTGGATGTTTTTATCTTCCCGCTCCCAACCGGCGTCGAGATTGTACATCACAAGAACCGGAAGTTCGGCGGCGTCCCTTTGCGAAGGCATTTTCCTCCCGACGCGCCGGGCCGCAACCGTCCGAGAAACGGGATTAGCGCGTCTTTTTTAAAGCGACATAATGTCCCTTTATAGTGTGAATAGTTTTATATGTCAAGGTTAATTGAATGGGCGTCACGTTTTTAATGCATTTTTTTTGCATTTACAGTATAAATATGTCCGAACGCTTCTTTTACGGCCGCGCATGCCGGTCGCGCGCTTTGCATATCCGAAACGTTAAACCAGGAAGTGAAAAATCCTTGAACATGCGTGTTCGAGGGCGTATCGTCGGCGCGAGGAGAGTCCGCATGCATCCAGTCTATTCGAAAGTCGAGCGCGTCGCGCTCGATAAAAGCGGGATGGATCTCTTGTATCCGCCGCGCGAGAAGACCGGCGTGATCGTAGTCGAAAGCTTCCCCGCGCTCGGCCGGCTCGCCGCGCTCCGCTTTCTGGAGTGGGTACAGGGCAACCCGGAAGGAGTTATCGCTTTACCCACGGGCAAAACGCCCGAATTTTTTATTAAATACGTGACCCGCTTCCTTTCCTCCTGGGAAAAGAAGGAAACGGCGCGCGAGCTCGAGGAGGGCGGCGTGGATCCCTCCGCGCGGCCCGATATGCGCGGGGTGCGCTTCGTGCAGATTGACGAATTTTACCCGGTTGAGCCGTCTCATCATAACAGTTTTTACCATTATGTGAACAAATACTACGTGAGCGGTTTCGGGCTGGACGCCGGCCGCGCGCTCCTCATCGACTGTTCGCGCATCGGGCTTCCCGCCGGGATGGAGCTCGACGAGATATGGCCCGATTCCACGGTGGACCTCTCGCTCCGCTTGCGTCATCCAAAGACCAAGCTCGAAAGGCTCCAGAAAGAAACGCTTCTCCGTATCGACCAGTGGTGCCACGATTACGAGGAGCGCGTCCGCGCGCTGGGTGGCATAGGGTTTTTCCTCGGAGGAATAGGGCCGGACGGTCACATCGCTTTCAACATGCGCGGAACCGACCACCATTCGACCACCCGGCTTACGGAAACCAACTACGAGACCCAGGCCGCCTCGGCGACCGACCTGGGCGGAATCGAGGTGGCGAAGAAGCGGCTGGTCATCACCGTGGGGCTCGCCACCATCACCGCCCGGAATGACTGTACGGCCATCATAATGGCCGCCGGAGAGGCCAGGGCCGGCGTGGTGCGCGACGCGGTGGAAGCGGAGACCGGGCTTCTGTACCCCGCCACCGCCCTTCGCATACTGCCCGGGGCGCGGCTGTACCTCACCGCGGGGGCGGCCGCGGGGCTCGAGGAGCGACGATACCGGCATTTCGCGGCCAAGGAGACCCCGTCTCCCGCCGAAATAGAACGTGTCGTAATCGACCTTTCACTTCGCCTGCACACGCCCGTCGAGGCGCTTTCCGCGGAGGAGCTGGCGGCGGACCGGTTTACCGCGCTTTTGCCGGAAAAAACGGGGATGGAACCGCCATCGATAACCCGGTTTGTCGCCGACCGCCTGCGCGGGAAGATCGCATCGGGATCCCGTGTCGTTTCGGGGACGCGCTTTCTCCATACGGCCCCCCACCATGACGATATCATCCTGGGGTATCTCCCCTACGCCGTGCGCCATATCCGCGACGCCTCGAACAGCCACCATTTTGCCTATATGACCTCCGGTTTCAACGCCGTTACCAACGGGCACGCGCTCACGCTCGTCCGGACGCTCTGCCGGTTTCTTTCGTCGGGACGCTTCGACACCCTGATACGCGAGGGCTATTTCGATCCCCGCAACGTCTACGGGCGGCGGCGCGACGTCTGGCAATACCTGGACGGTATCGCGGAGGAGGACCCCGAGACGCGCGACGAGGGCGCCGCGCGGAGGATGCTGCGCAACCTGATGGAGATCTACGAGGACGACGATATCGAAAACCTGCGGCACCGTATAAACGAACTGGTCAATTATTTCGAAACCCAGTACCCCGGCAAGAAAGACCTTCCCTATATCCAGAAGCTCAAAGGCATGATCCGCGAATGGGAGTCCGACTGCAAGTGGGGCTATCTCGGCTTCGACAGCGCATCCGTTCATCACCTTCGCCTGGGATTCTATCAGGGCGAGATCTTCACCGAGGAGCCGCTGGAGGAACGCGACGCGCTGCCGGTGCTCCGCCTCCTGAACGAGGTCAAACCCGACGCGGTGACCGTGGCTTTCGACCCCGAAGCGAGCGGTCCCGACACCCATTACAAGGTGCTTCAGGCGCTGGCGGCGGCCCTGCGGCTCTACGAAAAGGAAAGCGGAAGGAACGACGTGCGCGTGATCGGCTACCGGAACGTCTGGTTCCGGTTTCATCCGTCCGAGGCCGACCTCTGCGTTCCGGTCTCGCTCAACATGTTCGCCGTTTTACGGAACACCTTCGAGAACGCCTTCGTCTCGCAGGCGGACGCCTCGTTTCCAAGCTACGAGCACGAGGGGACCTTTGCCGGGCTCGCACAGCGGATACAGGTGGAGCAGTACCGGATGCTGAAAACCTGCCTGGGGCGCGGTTTCTTCCACGAGCACGAGAGTCCTCTCCTGCGCGCAACGCGCGGTTTCGTTTTTTTAAAGAACATGTCGCTTTCGGAATTCTACGCGTCGGCCCGCGCCATACGGCGCTCCGCCGAGATCGGGTCATGACGAAACCGGCAACGGCGGTCCTTATCGGCGCGGGCGACCGCGGTGCGATCTACGCGGCCTACGCTCTTCGGCACCCGGAAAAGCTGCGCATCGTCGGCCTGGCGGAGCCGCTTTTGGAGCGGCGGACCCGCATCGCGCGGCTTCACGGCATCCCGGAAGGCAATGTATTCAGCTCATGGGAGGAACTGCTGGGCCGACCGCGGATGGCCGACGGCGCGATCATCGCGACCCAGGACACCCTGCATACGGCCCCGGCGGTGAAGTCCCTGCGGGCGGGGTATCATGTGCTTCTCGAAAAGCCCATGGCGCTCTCCGAGGAGGAGTGCCGCGCGATCGTCGACGCGGCGGAAACTTCGGGGCGTAGTCTCTGCGTGTGCCACGTTTTGCGCTATTCGGCCCTCTTCCGCGCCGTTAAGGAGCTGCTCGATAAAGGGGCGGTTGGCCGTGTCCATACCATCCTGCACGCCGAGAACGTTGCCTATTATCATATGGCCCATTCCTATGTGCGCGGCAACTGGCACAGGAGCGACGAATCCTCGCCGATGATCCTGGCCAAATGCTCACACGACCTGGACCTCATTCAGTGGTTCGCCGGTGCCGCGCCGGTATCAATCGCCTCGTTCGGGGGCTTGGACCACTTCACCGCCGCAAACGCGCCGGCGGGCGCGCCCTGGCGCTGTACCGACGGCTGTCCGGCGGCCCCCGCCTGCCCCTACGAGGCGGTAGCGACCTATCTGCACGGCGTACCGCTTAAAAAGACGCTTGCGATGATGAACGCCGGGGCGGTCTCGCTCGCGGCCAAACTGCTTTTACGCGCACCGGAAATTTCGCGCTTCATCCCCGGTCTTCGCCCCTATGCGCGCTGGAAGGAATGGCCCACATCGACCATAACCGACGACCTCACTGAAGAGGGGGTGCTGCGGGCGCTCCGGGAGGGGCCCTACGGACGCTGCGTGTACCGCTGTGACAACGACCAGGTCGACCACCAGGAGACGATTGTCGAGTTCGAAAACGGAGTCACCGCCGTTCTGCGAATGCACGGGCTTTCGGCGCTCGAGGGGCGGACCCTCAGGATCGACGGGAGCGAGGGTACGCTGAGAGCACGGTTCGGCGCCGGCGGTGCGCTGGAGCTCGGCAGGCACGGGACCTCGCGCGTCCTGCGCTATCCGGTGCGTACCGATCTTCTCGGACATTCCGAAGGCGACGAGGGCTTGATGGAAAACTTCGTATCGGTGCTTGCCGGCGGAGAGAGCCCCACCTCCGCGCGCGAATCCCTGCTCAGCCACCAGATGGCCTTCGCCGCTCACCGGGCGCGGATTGAGAAGCGCGTCGTGAGCTTGTAAGCCCGGCCACATGCATATACTTCACAGCCCCTGCAGCCGGGCGCTCATCCGCACGGCGCGGCTGGCGTTCTGTATATCATCGTAACGATGTTACTAAATATATTAATAATCGTAACATTGTTTTCTTATTGACAGATACGCGATTATGTACTACTTCAAAGCCGTGGGCTGATTTCACCGCACGGATGGGCCTCCCTCTCCGTCTCACATCGAGTGCCGCGGGCAGGTGGTGACTTACCGGAAAATGGCGGCAGGAAAGGCCGGTTCCGTCGTGATATGCATCATACAGAAAAGGAGGATTTCATGGACTGGAAAAAGCTTGAGCTGACATGGCAGTACGTCGAAAAGTGGGCCGCCGAAACGCCCGATGCCGAGGCGCTCGTTTTCGAGGAGACGCGGCTTTCGTGGGCCGATTTCAAAAGAAACATGGACCTCGCGGCAAAGGCCTTCATGGAGGCCGGGGTGAGGAAAGGGGACCGGGTGGCCCTGCTCTCCATGGCACGCACGGAGTTCCCGGTGACCTACATGGCCGCAAACAAGATCGGAGCCATATGGCTGGGACTCAATCCCAAGTTCACGCTGGACGAGCTGCGTTTCCAAATCGGCGACTCGAAGCCCACGGTGCTCGTGGCCGTGAGGGATTTTATGGGGAACGATCTCTCCGAAACGATACGCACGCTCGCGAAGGAATGCCCCTCGATAAAGAAGCTTCTGGTGATCGGCGCCCCGGTGGAGGGGGCCGAAGACTACGCATCTTTCATCGGAAAACCGCGCGCGGAGCTGGACCCCGAGCTCGAAAAGCGCGCCACCTCGGTGGAAGGGAAGGACAGCGCCCTGCTCATGTACACCTCCGGGTCGACCGGCAAGCCCAAGGGCGTGGTGCACACGCATTACAGCATTATCGAGAACATCAAGGTCGAGATCAAGAAATTTTATTTCAGGCAGGGAGGAAGGGCGCTTCTGCATTTTCCGATCAACCACGTGGCCGCCGACGTCGAGATCGGCTTTGCCGCCATCATGGTCGGTGGATGCATCGTATGCATGGACCGCTTCGACCCGGCCGCGTCGCTCGCGATGGTGGAGAAGGAAAAGCTGAACGTGATCGGCCAGGTGCCGGTGATGTTCCTGCTCCAGATGATGCAGCCGAACTTCAAGGACGTGGACTGGTCGAACATCGAACTCTTCGCATGGGCGGGCTCGGCCGCCCCGAAGGCGATGATCGACGCGCTCTCGGCGATCTGCAAAAAAACCGGCGCCAAGCTCATCACCGGATACGGGAGCACCGAGGTCTGCGGATTCGTTACCTACACCGAGAAGGGCGACGACGACGAAACGCTGCTGTCCACGGCGGGGAAGATCGCGCCGCCGTTCGAGCTGAAGATCGTGGACGATGCGCGCAAGGAGCTTCCCGACGGGGAGGTCGGAGAGATCGCGGTACGCGGCGCCTTCATGTTCAAGGAGTATTTCAACAACCCGAAGGCCACCGCCGAGGTGCTGGACGCTGAGGGATGGTATTACACCAGCGACCTGGCGTTCAAGGACAAGAGGGGATACATCCACATCACCGGAAGGAAGTCGGAGATGTTCAAGACGGGCGGGGAGAACGTCTACCCGCGCGAGGTTGAAGAGGTGATCGAGTCGCAGGAGGCGGTCCTCTTCGCCGCGGTGATGGGAGTTCCCGACGAGCTCTATCAGGAGGTCGGCTGGGCCTTCGTGATGCCGACGCCCGGCAAGTCCGTTACCGAGGATGAGCTCCGCGAATACGTAAAGCCGAAGCTTGCCAACTACAAGCAGCCCAAGAAGTACTTCATCCGTCCGCTTTTACCGCTTCTGGCGAACGGAAAGGTGAACAAGCTCGCGCTGAGGGACGAGATCAACGAGATGCTGAAAAAATAAGCGAACGCACCGGCAGGGCCGTGACCTCACGGCACGGCCCGCCGTGCGGTGGAGAAGGACATGAAGCTCGATTCTTCGTTTACCGGAACGCCTCTGAGA
>CAZEAH010000109.1:7284-8242 GCA_964510075.1 uncultured Leptospirales bacterium
AGCTTAAAACGACCGTCACCTGGCGCGCGACGATGAATTACGCCGCGGCGATCGACGACGCCAATCCGCTCTATTTCGACGACGAGGGGGGAAAATCGGTCATCGCGCCGCCAATGTACGCGGTGGCGGTAACCTGGCCCGTTTCGGAGCGGATCTGGGAGTTCATTGAGGATACGAACTTTCCCGTGGACATCATAAAGACCCAGGTTCATTACACCGAGCACCTGGCATTTCATCGCCCGGTGAGGCCCGGAGACGAACTGACGGTAAAGGGGCGCGTTGCGGCCATCATGCCGCACCGCGCCGGAACGGTGACGGTAATCCGCTTCGACGCCATGGATCGCGACGGGCAGGCCGTCTTCACCGAGCATATCGGCGCCATGATGCGGGGGGTGGAGTGCGTCGGTGAGGGCCGCGGTGCGGAGGACATCCCCTCGGTCCCCTCCCCCGGCGGTACGGGGCCGTCGCGCTGGGAGAGGGTGATACGGATTGACCGCATGCGGCCCTTCGTCTACGACGGCTGTACGAACATCTACTTTCCCATCCACACCTCGGTCGGGTTCGCACGGATGGTGGGCCTTCCGGACATCATCCTTCAGGGCACGGCGACGCTCGCCTACGCCGCGCGGGAGCTCGCGGACCGCGAGGCCGGCGGCGACCCGCGACGCCTGAAGGAGCTCTCGTGCCGTTTTACGGGCATGGTGGTTCCGCCGGGCGACATCCGCGTACTGCTCACAGAGCGGCGGGAGCGCGAGGGCGGAGCCGATCTCTTCTTTGAGGTCCACGGCGAGGCGGGACGCGTCCTCTCGAACGGCTACGCGCGCGTCGGCAACTGATTTTCGCGAAAAATCCCGTCACGACCGAAAAGAGGGTTGAGAGTTTCGGCCGCGGGACGGATAGTTCGCTCCATGAAAAAATCAGCCAAAAACAAGGCGGCCGCCGGCCGGCCGCTCCATGC
>CAZEAH010000110.1:0-8230 GCA_964510075.1 uncultured Leptospirales bacterium
CTCTCAGACTGAACGAGGACCTCGCCGAGGCGGTCGCCCTGGCGCACGACCTGGGGCACACCCCCTTCGGGCACTCCGGGGAGCGCGCCCTCAACGAGCTTATGGCGGACCACGGTGGATTCGAGCACAACCGGCAGAGTCTGCGCGTGGTCGAAAAGCTCGAGGAGCGCTATGCGGACTTCCAGGGCCTCAATCTGACGTGGGAGACGCGGGAGGGCATCATCAAGCACTCATCCTGCTACGACCATCCCGAGTCGTCCGGCTACGCCCCGGCGGAACAGCCCTCGCTCGAAGCACAGATCATAGATTACGCCGACGAGATCGCCTACAACAACCACGACATCGACGACGGCCTCGCCTCCGGACTGCTGGACCTGGACGAGGTACGCCGGCTTTCGATATGGGCACTGGCCGTAGCGCGGCGCGGAGGGGAGGGATCCCTTCCGGGGGGAAGGAAACTCCTGGTGAGCGCCGTCATCCGTACGATCATCGACCTCCTGGCATCCGACCTCATCGACACCACACGCTCGACCATCGAGGGCATGGGAATCCGGACCTACGACGACGTCCGGGCCGCGTCGTGCAAGGCGGTCGGCTTCAGCGGGGAGATCGAGAGGGCCAACCGCGAGCTCAAGGAATTCCTGCGAAAAAACCTGTACCGCCATTACCGCGTGGTGCGGATGAGCATAAAGGCGCAGAAGGTCATCAACGACCTGTTCACCCTGTACTTCGAGCACCCGAACGCGCTGCCCGAGAGTTATTTCAACCGTATCGAAAGCGACGGCCTCCGCCAGACCATTTCCGATTACATCGCCGGGATGACTGACCGCTACGCACTCGAGGAACACCAGAAACTCACGGACCCGATGTTCCGGGTATAGGGGGGTCCGGAGCGCGCGCATCTTCCGTTAACCGACAGTGAGGCCGACCGACCGGAGGGTACCGATGAGCGACGATTACGCCGAGATACCGGAATACATACGGGAGCTCTTCGAAACGGGAGAGCTCGAGGAGATCCGCATCGATGCGGAGGGCACCTGGCTCCACGCGGGAGAGCCCTTTGTCAACCAGCGCATCATCGATTTCTTCAACCGATGCGTCGACGTGACCGCGGACGGCGTGTTCGTAATCCGATACGGCCCATTCGTGCACCCCATCGTCGTCGAGGACGCGCCCGTATTCATAACGGGCGTGCGTTTCGAGGGTTTCGGAGAATTCGAACGCGTGTTCATAATGCCCACCACCGGCGTCGAGGAGGAGCTCGATCTCGGCAGTCTGGGATACCGGCGATCAGGGGGCCTGTACTGCCGGGTAAAAAACGGCAGGCTCCAGGCTAAGTTCAAACGATCGCCGTCGTTCCAGATACTCGAGCGCCTTGAAGAAAGCGAAGACACCTTTTATATCACGCTGTGCGGACAGCGGATAGTTCTCACCGAAAAAGTGGAGGCCCTGGACCAGGAATGAGAAAATATCCAATCGTACTTGTAGCCTTGGCACTAGCGGGGGCCGTTCTGTCGGGGATACTCCTCGTCGATCATTATCACCCGGGCATACAGGAGCGTATTGTGGCCTGCGGCGACGACCTGGACAATCCCTGCCGGGCTCTGGGCCTTTCTCCCTACTCAGTGCTCTTCGGCGTCCCCATCGCGCTGTACGGTCTTTTTTATTATCTTTTCATGCTGTTCACGGTGCTGGCCGCCGATTATGCGGGCGGCCGTTACCGGGGTGACGCAGGGGCCGTCCTTTTACCGCCCGCCCTTTTGGCGCTGGCGGCGGACGTCGTGCTCGCGGCGATTCTGTTTAAAACCGGGCTCTTCTGTACGCTCTGTATCGCCACCTACGCCGTCAATCTGCTCGCGACCGCCGCGCTGTTTGCGCTCCTTCGCGAAACCGGCCGCACCGAGGGATCGGACGCGCGCGGAATATACCGGAGGCTCCGCGAAATGCCCGGTACGGCGGAAGGCCGCGCCGTGTTCTCGCTCTTTATACTGTTCTTCTTCCTGCTGTTCGTGGCAGTATTCTCCGCCGGCGCCATGATGAAATTCAATGCCGGGAGGGAGCGGATTCCCGAAAGGGACATCGCCGAACACGTCAACGCATTCTACGCAGGCCCCGTCGAAGTGACGGCTCTTCCGGAAAGCCCGCTCACCCTGGGAAATGGGGAACTCACCATCTCCGTCTTTACGGATTTTCTGTGCGGGGCGTGCTACCAGTTTTACCAGGTGGAGAAAGAGCTCTTCGCGCGCCACCGGGGCCGCATCCGCGTCGCCTACTATCACTACCCGCTGGACAGTTCGTGCAACCCATCCGTGAAATCGACCCGCTACCCCGGCTCCTGCTCCGCCTCGCGCGCGATGATCGCCGCCTCAAGGCTCGGTATTTTCAGGGAATATTTCCTGGCTCATTTCGGGAATTTCAAGAAGATAACGCACGAATATACTCCGGCGGCGGCCGCGGGGATCGCGACGGACCTTACGGACGCCGGTGCCTTCTCCGGTTCGATGGAATCGCCGGAGACGGGCGTCATCCTGGCCCGGGACACCGCTCTGGCAGGGAGGCTCGGCGTCCGGGCCACGCCTACCATCATAATCGGGGGCAGGAAGATCGAGGGAGTTCCCCCGGCGGAGATACTCTCGGCCATCGTCCGGCGCGAGTTGAGCCGGAAGAACGCCGCGGCAGAGGCCGGTCAGAGCATGTCGAAGGGGTCCACGTCGATTTCCAGGTAGACGCCCCGGGGGAGCTTTTCCGCCGATGCGCGGCGCAGCGCCGGGCGTACGGAGTGCGTATCGCGCGCCTTGATAATAAGGTGGTGCCGGAAGTTGCCGCCGATGCGGCCCAGGGGCGCCCTGGCCGGACCCAGTACCACAACGCCTTCCATGCCGTCCAGTTCGCGTCGCACCGCCGCGGCGATCCGCGCCATGGTCTCCTCGACCGAGGGCTCGTCACCGCCCCGCACCAGTATCCGCGTTATGCGTGAAAACGGAGGATACGCGAGCGCGCGGCGCACGTCGAGCTCGTGGCGGTAAAAACCGTGGTAATCGTGATTCTTCAGAAACCCGAAAATATAGTGCTCGTCATTCAGCGTCTGAATTATGACCCGTCCCGGCACATCGCCACGCCCCCCCCTGCCGGCCACCTGCACAAGGAGCGAGAATACGCGTTCGGACGCGCGGAAGTCCGGAAAGTTAAGCCCGATATCGGCCAGCACCACGCCCACGACGGCGACCTTCGGGAAGTCGAAACCCTTGGCTACCATCTGCGTGCCGAGCAGTATGTCGATCGCGCCGGAGCGCATCTTTTCCGTCAGCTCGAAGACCGCGTCCTTTTTCCGCGAACTGTCCTGGTCCAGCCTGAAAATGCGGCTCCCGTAAAAAGTGCTCGCAATAATTTCCTCTACGCGCTGGGTACCGGACCCCACTTTCTCGAGCCGCTCCGCGCCGCAGGAGGGGCATGTTTCGGGGACGCGGCGCTGGTACCCGCAGTAGTGGCAGAGCACGCTCCCGTCGCTGTGGTAATTGAGGCTGATACTGCACCGCGGGCATTCGAGCACCGCGGAGCATTCCCCGCAGATGACGAACGGGGCGAAACCGCGCCTGTTGAGGAGGTATATGGCCTGGAGTCCCGAATCGACGGCCCGCTTCGTATGGAGCTTGAGAGGCGTCGAAAGCATCGCCTCCGGACGAGCCGAACGCAGACGGACGATCTCGATGTCGGGGAGCACCGCGTTTCCGTATCGCTCCTTAAGCTCGTGGAGTCTCATCCTGCCCCGTTCGGCGGCGTACAGCGACTCGACCGAAGGCGTGGCCGAGCCCATAAGCAGAAGCGCGCCTTCTTCCCGGCACCGGTAGAACGCCACGCCCCGCGCGTTATACCGGGGTGTCGAGTGTTCCTTGTACGAGCCGTCGTGCTCCTCATCGATGATTATGGCGCCCAGCCGCGGGCACTGGAGAAACACCGCAGAGCGCGTTCCCACGGCGATCCGGGCCTCGCCCGCGTAGAAACGCATCCAGTTGTACAAACGCTGCTGCGCGGTGAGGCGGCTGTGGTAGACGATGAGTTCATCGCCGAACACATCGTGCAGTCGCTCGAATATCTGCGAAGACAGGGAGATCTCGGGAACAAGGTAAATGACCGAGCTCCCGGCATCCATAAGCCGGAGCGCGACCTCCATATAGACCTCGGTTTTCCCGCTGCCGGTGATACCGTGCAGAAGATGGAAGGAGCCGCCCTTCCCGTACTCCGAGAGAATGGCGTCGCGCACCGCCTGCTGTTCCTCCGTAAGCGTGAAAAGGCGGCCTGCAGCCGGCCCGAAGGGATGGCGATAGCGCTTCGACGGGCGCTCTCCCGAGGGAAGCGCCATGGCAAGGGCCTCGCCGAGCGAACCGAAATAGTTTTCAGAAACGAAACGCGCGCAGTCGAGCAGGCGTCCGTCGAAGATCGGGACCTCGTCGATCACCGAACGGATTTCCTTCACGGCGAATCCCGAGGGAGGATTGTCGTGCAGCGAAAGGACGAAGGCCGTCACGATCCTTCCCTTAAAATCCACCTTGACGCGCGAGTGGACCGCAACATCAACGTTATCGGGAACCGCATACGTGAACGTCCCTTCGACCGGAAGGCCGACGCATACGTCCGCGAACGCGCCGCACCGCGCGGGGGAGGGAGTGTCCTCAGCCAAGTGCCTCCCTCGCCAGCTTCAGGGTGTTCCAGGCGCCCCTTTTGAGGTCGGGATTATTGATGAGCGCGATCGGATGGTCCAGCGCAAACCAGGCGACGCCGGCGTGGCGGTCTCTGAGGCGCTTGAGAGGCCGCATGTCGCCCATTACGATCGCGACGCGAGGAGCGACGCGCGCAATCTCCGCGTCCAGAACGGGCTCGCAGTTGGCGAACATGCCGCCCGGGCTCAGCGAGGGGTCGGCGGGTTCACACTTGATGAGGCTCGTGATATGGCATTTCCGGATGTCGACGCCGATTGACTCCATCATCTTTCTCATCAGGGCCGTGGCCTCGTCGCGGTATTTGCGCCGTTCCAGGCCGCTCACCATCGAAGGCGGATTGAGGATCAGCATTACGCCGTTCTCCCCCGTGCCGGCGGGCCCTTTATAATCGCGAACGTTTCCGCATTTGCCGCAAATGGGCCCATCGGGCCGACCCGACGGAGCGGTCGTTCCCGCGCTTGCGGAACGCGCCGAAGCCGTGCCTGGACGCGAAACGAATTCGCGCAGAAAGGCACGTTCGCTTTCGTCGCGCGAAAGAACAAGGCGCCTGGCCGAGCGCGGGCCGCGAAGGATCGCCGCTATGTCGGTATATGTATCGCTCATGGTATGCCGTGTCTCATGCCCGTGTGTGTCGTCTTTACAGGCAGCCGCCGCGGAAGCGCCTGTCAAGAGTAAAAAGGCGGATCCTCAGGAATCCAGCTTGTCCAGGTCGATGTCTAACTGTTTGATCTTGCGGTGCAGGTTCGTCCGTTCGATACCCAGTTCTTTCGCCGTAAGGGTGACGTTTTTATCGTTGGCGATCAGCACGCGGATGATGTATCGGCGTTCAAAGTCCTCCCGTGCCGATTTCAGGGGGGAGATATCTCCGGAAACCGAATGGTCACTCTCCGAACGGGGCTCGAGGTTCTGCCGGATGTCGTCTGCGTCGATGACCTCCTTCTGCACCATGATCGAAACGCGCTCGATGACGTTTTTGAGCTCCCGGATGTTGCCGGGCCATGGGCGCTCGGCGAGGAAGCGCATCCCCTCCTCCGAGATATCCTTGGTCCCCAGGCCGTGTTCTTTGAGAAAACGGTCGAAAAAATACCGCACCAGGAGCGGAATGTCGCCGCGCCTCTCCGAGAGCGACGGCACGCGAATGGGAATGACGTTGAGCCGGTAAAAGAGGTCCTCCCTGAACCGGCCTTCTTCGATCGCCTTCTGCACGTCGATGTTCGTGGCCGAGATGACCCTCACGTCAACCGTGATGGTCTCGTTCCCTCCGACGCGCTCGAACTGCTGTTCCTGCAGAACGCGCAGCACCTTGGCCTGCGCGCTCGCGCTCATGTCGCAGATCTCGTCGAGAAAGATGGTGCCGCCGTTCGCCAGCTCGAACTTGCCGAGCCTGCGCCCGAGCGCCCCGGTGAACGAGCCCTTTTCGTGCCCGAAGAGTTCGCTCTCGATAAGCTCGTCGGGAATCGCCGCGCAGTTCACCTTGATAAACGGCCTGTCCGAACGCTTCGACGTACGGAAGATGGCCCTGGCGACCAGCTCCTTGCCCGTGCCGTTGTCCCCTGTGATGAATACCCGCGCGTTTGTCGCGGCGGCGGTCTCGATTATGCGGCGGATCTCGGCGATCTGGGGCGATTCCCCGATCATCTCGTCCTCCTGCAGCACCTCCCGGCGGAGCTTGATGTTCTCCCTGCGCAGCCGGAGCTGCTCGAGCGCGTTCGCCAGGGTGGTCAGTACGCGCTCCATGGAGGGAGGCTTTTCGAGGAAATCAAACGCACCCATCTTCGTCGACTTCACGGCGATGTCGATCGAACCGTGACCGGAGATCATGATCACCGCCGCGTCGGTATTCATTCTCTTGATGCGGCCGAGGACCTCGATCCCGTCGATATCGGGAAGCCAGACGTCCAGTATTACCAGATCGACCTGGTTTTTCGCCAGGAAGTCGAGCGCCCCCTTTCCGTCCATACTCGAATGGACGACATGGCCCTCGTCCTGAAGGATGCCCGTAAGGGTCTTGATGATGTTGCTCTCGTCGTCAACTATCAGTATTGTCGCCATCCGTACGCGTACCCGCCTCATGTATGGGAAGTTCGATGATAAACTCCGTGCCCTCA
This sequence comes from uncultured Leptospirales bacterium, assembly GCA_964510075.1. Taxonomy (GTDB): domain Bacteria; phylum Spirochaetota; class UBA4802; order UBA4802; family UBA5368; genus MVZN01. Next base: position 6,827 of record CAZEAH010000110.1, read on the forward strand.
CCCGGCTTCGAGCGGCACTGTATGACCCCGTGATGCTCAAGGACGATCTTCTCCACGATGGTAAGCCCCAGACCGGTGCCATGCGGCTTCCGCGAAAACGTGGGCTCGAATATATGATCGATGTCCTCCTCGGCTATGCCGACTCCATCGTCCCGTATCTGTATCATCACCGCCGGCAATCCCGACCGGTCGAGGAGCGAGGTTCTGATATATATATTCCCCTGATCGCCCACCGCGTCAATAGAGTTCTGAATGATGTTTGTGAGCGCCTGCCTGAGGAGCGACTTGTCAAGGACCACCTTCGGCAGGTCCTCATCCAGATCGAGATGAAACGACACACGCTCGTGACCGTGAAAGAAGTTGACACAGCTTTCAATGATCGGGTTCAGATCGACCGTTTCCGGCTTCATCTCGGGGAGCCGCGCGAAGCGGGAGAACTCGCCCAGGAGCGCCATGAGCACGTTTACTTCCTCAATAATGGTGTCCGTCCCCGTAAGGACGATATTCTCAATGTCAGGGTGCGATTCGCGGAACCGGCGCTGAATGCGCTCGGCCGAGAGCCGTATGGGCGTAAGCGGGTTCTTGATCTCGTGCACGAGTTTTCGCGCCACATCCCGCCATGCCTCCAGCTTCTGAGTGTGATACTGCGCCTTCCTGCTGGCCTCAAGCTGGCGTATCATCTTGTTGAACGAATCGAACAGGTGCGCGAGTTCGTCCGGCGATTCGCGCTCCAGCCTCACCGTAAAATCGCCCGACGCCACCCTCCCCGCCGCCGCCTCGAGTTCGAAGACCGGCCTGGTGATGTTGGCCGAAAGAAAAAGGCTTACCAGTACCGATACGACCACTATGAGGAACGCTATGAGCAGGAGGATTATCCCCACCCCGGTCTGGAAATAGGGTTTGAGATACTCCTTCTGCCGGTAGGTCCCCAGGGATTCCGCGAAAAGCGCGCTTCGCTCGTACAGGCTCGCCGGTATAATCCTGAAGACCGTCACAAGGTGATTACCCGGGAAGAAGGTGCCCAGTGCAAGCGTTTCCTCTCCTATTGAAATTGTATAGACCGCCGTTCGCCTGCGCGGTTTCACAACGTCGAGAAATTTCGCGATTCCCGCCGCGTACGAGGCTTTCGGCATCGGATTGATCGCAACGGGGACCGCTCCGGGAATGAAAAAGGCGACCCCGTACCCCCGCGAGGCGAGGAGCGACGCCATCGTGTCCCTGCCGAAGGGTGTTGCCGGCGACATGATGCCCCGGTTCATGGCGAAATCCAGCGATGAGAGCTCCCGCTCCACCCTTTCGTATTCCTCCGCTATCTGCCCTCGGGCCATCCGCACCGACTCTTCGAGGGACTGCGAGGTCTTCTCGGCTATGAGTTCGTTTATGGTATGGCCGATGATGTTATTC
>CAZEAH010000111.1:0-8182 GCA_964510075.1 uncultured Leptospirales bacterium
ACATAGATCTCACCCGAAAAAAGGACCGCGTCGCCCGTTCGAAGGCCGGCATTCTATTGTTCGAGGAGAGGGGGTTCCAGCCTGATCCAGTTCACAGCACGGTCTCCGCGAATCTCAGGGAATGGCAGTTGAGGTTGAGGGCCACGGGGAGTGTGGCGATATGCGTCGCCGCGGCCTTGATATACACAGCCGCGGCCGTCGATCCGCCGCCGAACCCGAGTGGGCCCACTCCGGTATTGTTCACCCTCTCGAGTATCATCGCTTCGAGCTCCGCGTAACGGGGATCGGGGTGTACGCTTCCCACGCCGCGAAGCACCGCGCGCTTGGCGTTTACCATGGCCTGGTCGGCGGTGCCTCCGATTCCCACGCCGAGAAAAAGCGGCGGACAGGGATTCGGACCCGCATCAACAACACACGCGGCGATATGATCGATTACCTCATCCACCGATACGGTCGGCCTGAACATGCGCAGATAGCTCATATTTTCCGAGCCGCCGCCCTTCAGGTACACGGTAATCCCAATACGATCGCCGGGAACGATATCCGTGTGGAGAAATGACGGGGTGTTTGTTCCTGTATTGGTACGCGCAAGCGGGTCCCCCACGACGGACTTCCGCAGAAACAGCCGTTCGTAGGCCTCGCGCACCCCGCGGTCCACGGCGTGGTGAAGATACTCTCCCTCGAGCGCCACGTCCTGGCCGATATCGCAAAATACGATCGCCACACCGCAGTCCTGGCACAGCGGCAGCCGCTCACTGCGGGCGATTGCGGCGTTTTCGACCAGGACATCGAGCGCGTGCCTGGCGATTTCGGAACGCTCTCGTTCGCGCATGGCCGCATAGATGTCCTCAACGCCCGTGGGCATCGAGAAGCTCGCCCGCTCCACGAGATCGGACACGGCACGGGCTACACACTCCGTGTCAATGGAACGCCTATGCCCCATCCGGCCTCCCGGTCCTTCCGTCACCGTCCATTACCCGGTGATATTCCTCCCAGGCCGCTTCTATCTCCCGCGCGGATTCCGGATCCAGCCGTTCGATCACGAAACCGGCGTGAATGATCACCTTGTCGCCGACGGCCACGTCCGGCGTCATCGTGATATCAACGTACTTCTCGACGCCGTACGCCTCGGCGAGCGCTCGAGTTCCCTCTATTCGTCTGACCGTCATCGGAACCGCAAGACACATATATCGTATCTCCTTTACCAAAGCCTCGAGCCCCTTTATAGTGCCGGGACCCTTCGAGCAGGCTTTTTTTATTTCAGCATATCCTCGGAAGCTGTTCCTCGATAAGCAGAGGAAGTATGCGCCTTCCGCCCGTCCTTGTTATAAGGTATGCCCTTCCTGGATGCGCCTCGCCGACCCTGCCGATAACCGCCGCGCTGTCGCCCTCCGGAAGAGAACGCATCGTCTCCACAATTGAATCGGCGTCCTCGCCGCGTACGATCATGAGGACTTTACCCTCGTTGGCCGCGTACAGAGGATCGATCCCAAGCATGCTCGATACTCCCTTCACCTCGTCCCGTATCGGAAGGCTCTCCTCGGAGAGCCCGATGCCGAATGGCGCCCCTTTCACGATCTCGTTGAGCACCGAGGCCACCCCGCCCCTCGTCGGATCGCGCATGAACTTCACGCTTTCCGGGAAGGCCTCCGTCACCTTTTGGATGAGCCGGTTCATGGGAGCGCAGTCCGACACGAGCCCGCGGCTGAAACTGAGATCGTTGCGGATCGCCATGATCGCTATGCCATGATCGCCGATATGTCCGTTTATAATGACCGCGTCCCCGGGCGTAAGCTTCCGGCGTTCAACTCCGTGTTCAAGTATACCAATCCCAGCCGTGTTAATAAATATTTTATCCGCCGTGCCCTTTTCCACCACCTTCGTGTCGCCGGTGACGATTCCGACCCCCGCGCGATCGGCGGCTTCGCGCATCGACGCGAGGACGCGCTCCAGCGTCTCCATCTCGAGGCCCTCCTCGAGCAGAAGCGCGCAGCTCAGGTAGAGCGGTCGCGCGCCCATCACGGCGAGGTCGTTCACCGTGCCGTTTACCGCGAGCGAGCCTATCGTCCCGCCGGGAAACTCTATCGGCGTGATCGTGAATGTGTCGGTGGTGAAGGCGATCCTTTCCGCGCCGATGGAGAGCACCGCCGAGTCGTCAAGCTGTACGTTCTCCGGACCGAGCACGCGCCGGATGAGACCGTTAATCATCTCGTTCATCAGTTTTCCGCCGCTTCCGTGCCCGGCCAGAATCCGATCCGCCATCACAGTCCCCCGTATTTGTAATAGGCCGAGCACGGCCCTTCAGACGACACCATACAGGGCCCCACGGCGCGCTCCGGCGTGCACGCCTTTCCAAAAAGGCCGCATTCCGTCGGCAGTATGAGCCCGCGCAGCAATTCTCCGCAACGGCATCCCGCATGCTCCCGTACCGGCGGCGGCGTAACCGGGAAGCGGAGCGCCGCGTCGAACTCCGCGAATTCCGCGCGAAGCGCCAGGCCGCTTCCGGGTATTACGCCGATACCGCGCCAGTGCGCGTCGCACGTCTCGAACACCTCGTACATGATCTGCCGGGCCTTTGCGTTCCCCTCGTCGCGCACCACCCGCCGGTACGCGTTTTCGACGGTGTTCTCTCCCTCGGTGATCATTCGCACAAGCGCGGTCGTACCGAGGATCAGGTCGGGCGCCTCGAAGCCGGCGACCACACAGGGCTTAGCGTACTCCTCCGCGGCGAAGCGCCAGGGCTCAAGGCCGGTAATCGCGCTCACATGACCGGGAAGGATGAATCCGTCGATGCGCGCCTCACCCGCGTCGAGGAGGGCCCCCACCGCGGGGGGTGTGAGCTTGTTCCCGCACAGGACGGTGAAATTTTTGATGTTTCGCTCTCGCGCGCGCCGCACCGTGACCGCCTCGGTCGGCGCCGTGGTCTCGAAGCCCACGCTGAGGAACATCACCCGCTCGCCCGGGTTAGACACCGCCAGATCGAGTGCGTCCAGCGGAGAATAGACCACTTCCAGGCGCATTCCGTTCGCCTTTTCGCTTGCGAGCGAGCCGTACGACGACGGCACCTTGACCATGTCGCCGAAGGTCGCCACGATAACGCCGTGCACGCGCGCGATCTCGATGGCGCGGTCGAGGTAATCGTTCGGCGTCACGCATACCGGGCAGCCGGGCCCGTCCACCAGGGAAAGCTTTTCAGGGAAGAGATCACGCACGCCGGTGCGGAAAAATTCCGTGGTGTGGGTGCCGCAGACCTCCATGATGCGAAGCTCGCGCTCCAGACGGAGCGATCGGAACGCGTCGGCCAGCGATTTAATGCGTTCGTCATTCATTATACAGGAGCTCCCTCGCCACGGCTATCTGACCGAGCGCGATACAGCCGTCGTTAAAAGGTATTTTTCGGGGAAGATGTATGTCAAACCGTTTTTCCCTCAGGCCGTCTATGATAAGCCCGAGCAGCAGACGATTCTGGAAGGCCCCGCCGGAAAGCGTCACGTCGTTCAGCCCGCTCTCCTCACGTATTCGCATCGCCCTTTCCACCGCGGTACGGGCCAGCGCGGCATGAAACGCGTACGCCGCTTCGTCGATGTCCGCTCCCGCGCGGCGCATCGACACAATGCGCTCAACGAGCGATTCAGTAGAGATCACCCCCGCCCCTTCGCCCGACAGCGGGACCGTCCAGCCGTCATCACGCCTTTTCTTCGCACCCCGGAACGCAGCTTCTTCCAAAAGCATCGCGGCTTCGGCCTCGGCGCTGACCGTTTCCGCCAGCCCGAGAATCGCCGCCACCCCGTCGAAGAGCCGCCCGATGCCGCACGTCTCCGGGCAATTTATGTTTTTCTCGATCAGTTCGCACGCCATGGCCGTTTCATCGTCCCTGCGCATTAACGGATACTCTTTTCCATAGAGACCGTACAACAGCGCGACGCCGATCTTCCATACGTCCCGGATGGCGCTCTCTCCTCCCGGAAGCGGGAAGTACGAAAAATGCGCGCGGCGCTCGAAGGAACGCCTGTCGGCCACGAGGAACTCGGCGCCCCACAGATGTCCGTCCGCGCCGTAACCTGTGCCGTCAAACGCGATGCCGATCACTTTTTTCCGAAGATTGAGCTCCTCCATCACCGAAGCGATGTGAGCGTGATGATGCTGAACCGTTATCTTTCGCAGGCCAGCGGCCTCAAGCTCCTCCGCGAAGGAAGTGGTGAAATATCCCGGATGCAGATCGCAGGCGACGACCCCCGGATCGAATCGGTAGATATCGCGAAAACGGGTCATCTCGGCGCGATACAGCTCGTTGGCAGACGGCGATTCAAGGTCGCCGATAAACTGGGACATGACGGCCGACTCCCCGCGCGCGTAGGCGAAGGCGCTTTTTAAGTCCCCCCCGGTCGCGAACACCTCCTCACCCGCGCGCGAGAGCACAAGAGGCACCGGCACATGGCCGCGCGAGCGCCGAATGAAAAAGGGCATATTCCTTTCCACAAAAAGCACGCTGTCGTCGCTGAACTGTTCGATCTCCCGATTATAGGTGATGAATACATCGGCGATCGAGGCCAATTCCCTAAACGCATCCGTATCGCGGTACACGATCGGCTCGTCGGCGGCGTTTCCGCTGGTCATCACGAGGATCATTTCCGGATCCACATCGAAGAGCATGTGCTGAAAGGGGGTGTACGGAAGCATCAGGCCGATGTAGCTGAGGCCCGGTGCCACATGGCGACTGACGATACAGTTTTTCTCTTTCAGAAGCACGATGGGTCGTTCGTGCGACACAAGCAGGGCCTCCTCGACATCGTCCATTTTCAGAAATTCCCCCGCCCTTTCCGGACTTCCCACCATCAGCGCAAACGGCTTGAACGGCCGCCCCTTGCGGCTCCGGAGCTCCATCACGGCATCGTCGCTTTCCGCGTCACAGGCCAGCAGGTAGCCCCCGACTCCCTTTATCGCGACGATACGCCCGGAGCGCAGGTATGATGCGGTCATTCTCGCTATTTCCCTCGCGTCATTCGAAATCGTCGCTCCCGACGCGTCGCTGAGTTCGATGCGTGGGCCGCACACGGAACACGCGTTCGGCTGTGTGTGAAAGCGCCTGTCCAGGGGATCGGCGTATTCCGCGGCGCACGCCTCACACATGGCGAACGGCGCCATTGAAGTGTTTTTCCGGTCGTACGGTATATCACGCACCATGCTGAAGCGCGGGCCGCAGTTGGTACAGGTGATGAAAGGATACGCAAAGCGTCTGTCCGCCGGGTTTCGAAGCTCCGCGAGACAGCGTTCGCACAGCGCGCTGTCAGGCGGTATTATCGCCGAGCGCTCTTCGAGCTCCGCGCTCGGTTCTATGCGGAACCCTGTAAAACCGGACGGGAACTCCTCTTTTATCACCAGAGTATCAATTCGGGCAAGCGGGGGATGATTTGAACCGATCTCATCCACGAACAGGCGCACGTTCGACTCCGGGCCCTGCGCATGGATAAGCACGCCGCGCGTATCGTTGCGGACCGCGCCGACCAGTCCATGCTTCAATGCAACGCGGTAGACGAAGGGGCGGAATCCGACTCCCTGGACAATGCCTGTGATTCGCACACTGACACACATAGTCATGATAACACAACGGAACAGCCCCGGTCGGCTGTAGAATGGGAGTTGAAACAAAACCTTTCCGAGCCATGCATATTTTAGTCTCGCGCCTTGATGTTTTCGTTTCGGTATTTCGCAGGAGATTTACCAGTAAATTTAAAAAAAGCCTTATAGAAAACTGAGACCGAGTTGAAGCCAACATCATACGCCACCGAGACGACCGGACGCTCCGGCTCGCGTAATAGAATATCCTTTGCCTCAAGAATTCTGTATTTGTTTATATATGTGTTGAAATTGATATTCAGCTTGTCGTTTAAAAACTCTGAAAGCTGCTGGGGGGTCAACCCGAGCTCTTCGGCCAGCATCGCCAGTGAAAGGTCTTCCGTGCAATAGACTTTACTCTCCTCCATCAAGTTCACAAGTCTTTTCTGCAGTTCTTCCGTGTCGACGTTTTCCAGCAAGCTCCGTTCGCTTCTCACAGGCTTTCCGGGCGAAGGGGCTGACTGAATATTACCTATGGTAATCATAGCCTGATTTAAAACAAGCAACACCCTTTCCATCATTTCCGGCGTGAAATGGGCCCGCGACGCACCGCTTTCCATATAAACTATTCCAAGCAATTCATTTCGATTGACCATCGGCATACAGAGAATCGATCTCGCATCGCCTTCTGAAAAATACTGATCGCTGGCGAATCTCTGGTCATTCCTGATATCGTTATAAATCCTGGGCTCTTTAACCTTCTCAATATGTTTTATGACGCTGGTAGGGACGATCCCGGAAAGCGCCTGAAGCGTCGGGAACACGGTACATCTGTTTTGCCCCCTGGAACCGGACCGGGCCGCAACCTTCAGTTCCTCGCCTTCGGCCAGCATGATAACCGTTTTCTCCGCTCCTGATATTTCCGAACAACTTGATATGACCATCCGAAGCAGTTTTTCTCGGTTTGTTTCACAGGATATCATATGCAAATGAGATATCAGATCGGCTTTGCCCTCGCTCTGGACCCGCGGCTCTGGCGAAGAAAGTGAGACCGGCTTTTCGAGAATGACGTCCGGCTTCGCGGCAGGTGCGGCATCGGTCTGTAAATCCCGGAATTCCGAATCAAGCTGGACCATCTTCGTCGCCGCGCCCCATTTTGAATAAGCGGCACAGGCGGTGGCTGCATAAAGTCTGCCTATATCATTGAGTCCGAACCGCAAATAAAACCTTGCGGCCAATTCACATCCGATCGCCTCTACATTCACATACCCGAATTCCCCCGCGGATTTGATCGCCCGATCGTATAATATCATCGCCTCATGGCCGTTGCCTTCCAGACGTTTCATTTCGGCCTCGATGATCAGTGCTTTATGCTCGTAGTTATCGCGACACTGGCCGGCCCATTTTTTCAGCAGAAAATGGCACCACCTTATCTCCTTCATGCCCGACTTCACTTCCATGGCCTGTCCTTCCGGATTAACCGCAGCCAGCAGCAGCGCATAAAAGAAATAATACTCGGGCAGGAGGAAGGATGAGAACTGTCGGTTGATAATCGGATAACTTTCCCTGATGAATCTCAAGGCCTCATCATATCTTCCTGAAAAATAATGAGATTCGGCTTTTAGCAAAAGGTATAAGCCGAGAGGCTCGGGTAAATTCCTCTTTCTAATTTCCGCGGCGAACATATCCTCATTAAATCGATCCTCAAGCGAGTCCGACACATCCGATGTAAAACCACCAAGAAGCGTTACATGCCTGAGTAGTACTATAAGGGCGGACTCCGCGGTTCGATTCTTTGTTTTTTCCGCATATACGAGCTGCGTCTTAACGAACCGGCCAACTTCATCCAGCCTGTCACCCTTGATCAACATTCCGGCGGACAGGAATACCGCCGCAGCGCCCGTATAATATAGAATCCCCTTCTCTTTACCGCACGTATATGCATCGTGCAAATAACGGACACTCAGGGATAAATGATCGCGCCAGTGATTGAGAAAAGCGCCGAACATAAAGTCGATAATGAACCCGAGATCGCCATTGCCGGTCCTGGCGGACAGATCCAGCGCCATTTTCCCTAATAAATATCCCATGGTATAATCGCCGCTTCTCGACCCCGCGAGAATTCCGTAACTGATATAGCCAAACGGCGATACGTCTGAATTACCATACCTCAATGAAATCCTTACCATCGTCAAGGTAATCGCCTTCATCAGGTTGTAATCCTCGGCATAAGCGGGTATCCACAGGCTCAGCAACAAATGCATAACGCATTTCCAGTTCTCATCGCCCATCTGTCGCAATGAGGAAAGGGCCGCTATTCTCGCCTCATCTCTGCCGATTTTGACAGATAAAACGGCAGTGTCGGCAAACATCTTTATCCCGCGGGTATTGCGACGCAGGTCAAGACCCATGAGTTTAAGACCTTTCAATCCGCTTTCAATCGCTTCGCGCGACTTACCAATGTTCATCAACAGCATCGCGTTCAGGTTGTAAAGGCGCGCCTTTTCAAGATTGGTCCTGAGTCTTGTGACAAGCTCGTCAAAAAGCCTGTTAGCTCCGTCATAATCAGCGAGGATATAACGGCATTCAAACAGTTCCATATAAAGATCCCGGATAAGCTCATACC
>CAZEAH010000112.1:0-8152 GCA_964510075.1 uncultured Leptospirales bacterium
GAACCGGGACGTTCGGGATCGGGTATGCCGATCGAAGCCCCCAGCTCGACATCCGGGTGTTTGGCCAGCACCTCGTCGAGCTCGCGGGTGAACACCTTGAACCCGGAAACGATGACCATGTCCTTCACCCTGTCGACGATGTAAAAATATCCGTCCTCGTCCATCCTCGCGACATCGCCGGTATGCATCCATCCGTCCCTGACGGCGTTCGCCGTCTCGGCGGGATTGTTGTAATAGCCCTTCATGAGCTGCGGGCCGCGAATGACGATCTCGCCCGTTTCGCCGAGCTTCGCCGGCTGGCCGGTTTCCGGGTCGATGAGCTTTACGTCCGTGTCGGATATGGGCAGGCCGATCGATGAGGGCTTTTTGGTTCCATACCGGGGATTGCATATCATGACCGGCGACATCTCGGTCATGCCGTAGAGCTCGATAAAATTTCCCTCGCCGATGACCGATTCGAGCTCCTTTATGTATTCCGCCGGAAACGGCGCGGCGGCGCTCAGGCACCATTTCAAATGGTCGCGCAGCCTGAGCGCCTTGAACTCCGGCCGCTTGAGGAGCTCGAAGTAGACGGTCGGTACGTTCACCACGAAGGTCGGCCTGTACGACTTGAGCGCGTTGATGAGGAAATGCGCGTCCCGGGGATTGGGTACGCAGATCTGGGTGATCCCCCTGGTCATGGTGAAACCGCCGAGCGCGAGTCCCGCGATGTGAAACAGCGGAAATGCCGAAAGCGCCACGTCGTCCTCGCGAAGGTCGAGCCATTCCAGCACCTGGTGACGGTTGGACATGTAACTTCTCTGGGTGAGGACCGCACCCTTCGCGGGCCCGGTGGTGCCGCCGGTGTACATCATGAAGATCATGTCGTCGAAACCGCGCTGTACCGACACCGGCACGGCGGAAGATTCCTTAATCATATCCATAAAGCGGACGACCTTCTTCCCCTGGATCGGGTGCACCTCCGCTGTCGGGATCTTTTTAAGGAGCTTGCCGAGCACCCGTTTCATCCCGGGAAGGAAGTCCGCTATTTCCGAGACCACAACCGTGGAAAAGGGGGCCTTCGCTCCTACCTCGGCTATCTTTTCGTACAGCACATCGACGGTCAGTATGACCTTTGTGCCTGAATCTTTCAACTGGTGTTCCATCTCAGGGACCGTCAGGAGAGGGCTCAGGCCCGTCGAAACGCACCCGGCCTTCTGCACGCCGAGCACCCCTATGTAATGCGCCGGGATATTCGGCAGGTGCAGTCCCACCACGTCGTTCGGTTTCAGCCCCGATGTAATCAGGAAATTCGCCAGCCTGTTCGCCAGCGCGTCGAGCTCGCTGAAGGAAATGCGCGCGCCCATGTAGATGAGGGCCGTCTTGTCGGGAAATTTCTTTACCACCTCCTCGAACTTCCCGGCGAAGCTCTTCTCCTCGTACTGAAGTTTCGCCGCCACGTTTTTGTCATACCGCTTTAGCCACGGCCTTTCCGAATACGGGTCACTCATGCCGGTCCTCCATTCTTTATTTATAGGTATATGTCTTAAAAAGAGCGGCGGGCGCGGCGATCCCGGATGCCCCGCCCACACGTATTGGAAATACACTCTGAATTGTGATATGTCAACGAGTATTGCGTTTTATATGTCAACAATTGATCGACGACCAAGGAAAATCCAGGCACGGGAAAAACACACTGAGCCAGTGCTCATTTATTCGTTGAAAAATTCTTTTCCATACCTCACCATGCCTCCGGTCCGCTCGTCCACCGCGGGCCCCCAGACCATTCCACCGGAGGAAGGCATGCGAAAACCGCGGATGAGCGCCAGGGACATTACGACCCTCGGCCTGCTGTTCGTCATGACGACGCTCCTGTTCGCCGACCAGATGATCATGTCGGCGATACTGCCGGAACTTTCGAAAGAGTACGGGGCAAGCGAAACCCTGCTCGGCCTCATCGGCTCGGCATTCATACTGGTCGGCGCAGCGATGAGTATTATCTTCGGCTACATAGCCGACAAGGCCGCGCGTAAAACGCTTCTGGTGGTCGTCGTTCTGCTCGGCGAAGTCCCCTGCCTCATGACGGGCATCCCGTATTTCACCCAGACCATCGGCTCGTTCGCGGCGCTGCGCGTGCTCTCGGGAATCGGCCTGGGCGGTGTTTACCCGGTGACCTATTCACTCCTCGCCGATTTCTTCAAAGAGGAGCACCGGGCGACCGCCTCGGCATGGATCACTCTGGCCTGGTCGGTCGGCTCGGTCCTCGGAGTGAGCGCCGCGGGATACCTCACCACCGACTACGGCTGGAGGCTGTCGTTCATACTGGTGGGTGCGCCGAATATCCCGATCGCGCTCTTCTTCGCGCTGTACGCGCGCGAGCCCGAGCGGGGCCGCACGGAGGACGCGCTCGAGGCGCTCATACGGAAAGGGCTCGCCTATCGCCAGGTGATCCACCCGCGCGATTTTAAGATCATCTTTTCCAACAAAACGAATATTTACACGTTCCTTCAGGGCCTGCCCGGCACGGTCCCATGGGGCATTCTCACCTACTGGATGATCACCTTCTTCCAGGAGTACCGGGGCGTCACCAAGGAAACGGCGACCACCATCTTCCTGGTGCTCGGCGCCGGCTCGACCGTGGGAAGCGTGGCCTTCGCCTACCTGGGCGAGTGGCTGTACAAAAAGCGCCCCTCGTACATGCCGGCCATGTGCGGCGCGGGGGTGCTCGCGGGAATAATCCCCGCCATGCTTCTCATTAACATGGACCTCTCCAACATGACGGCGTATATGCTGATGGGTTTCTTCGCCGGTGCCCTTGTCTCCGTCGCCGCGGCCAACGTGAAGGCCATACTGATGAACGTAAACCGTCCCGAGCACCGGGGCACCGTGTTCTCGGTGTTCAATATCACCGACAATCTCGGCCAGGGTATGGGGCCCGCCATCGGCGGACTGCTGGTACCGCTCGGACACCTGTTCATGATGAACTTCGCCGTTCTCTGGTGGGTGCCCTGCGGACTGCTTTTCTTCATGGTCGCGCGGCACATCACCGCGGACCGCAACGCGCTGAGGAGCCTCATGGAAAAACGGGCGCGGGAGATGACGACGGCGGGCGGGCAACATTAAAGTTGTGCTTGCGCGGTCCATCCGCGCCGGTGCATACTGCCGTCGACGGACCGTTTGCGGGGCCGCCACTACATCCTGAATGGAGCTTCGGATATGAACGCAAAAACATTCCGCGCGCTTGTAATCATTTCGCTCTGCTCGCTCGCCGCCACCGCCTCCCTTTCGGCATGGGCGCAGGTCAGGCGCGCGAAGGCGCAGGCGCTTTATGTGCCGGTCTACTCGCATATATATTACGGCGATCGCGAGCGCGACTATATTCTTCTCTCGGCCACGCTGAGCATCCGAAATACCGACCCCGAACGGTCGATCACACTTCTTTCGGCCGATTACTACGACTCAAAAGGCACATTTCTTGAGAAATTCGTGCCAGCGCCCCTACCCCTGGGCCCGCTTGAAACCGTGCGATACGTAGTAAAGGAGTCGGACACCCGTGGAGGTTCCGGCGCCAATTTCATAGTCAAGTGGTCGGCCGCCGCGCCGGTAACCGTCCCCATCATCGAGGCGGTAATGATCGGCACACGCGGTCAGCAGGGAATATCGTTCACCTCGCGCGGACAGGCCATACAGGAACAATGACGCGCGACACGTTTCGACCCGGAGCCGGGGCGCTCATCGTCGACCGCATAACGGAATCCGATCTCGACGCCCTCGCCTCCCTGCTCGAGGAGCTGTCCGGCTTTCCGACGGACCGAAAGCGAATGATCCGTGAGCTCCGGGCCATCCGCGACGATCGTTCGTACATACTCCTCGGCGCGCGGCTCGACGGCGTCCTCGCCGGCACCGCCATGGGTATTCTCTGCCGCGACCTGGTCGGCGACTGCCGGCCGTTCATGGTAGTTGAAAACGTGATAGTGTCGGCCTCCGCTCGCGGTTCGGGAGTGGGTACGGCCCTCATGAACGCGCTCGAGCGGGAGGCCGACGCGCGCGGCTGTCTGTACATCAACATCGTGTCATCGATGCACCGTGCCGGCGCGCATCGATTTTACGAATCGCTCGGCTATCCTCCCGACGCTGCGCGCGGCTTCAGGAAATACCTGCGGGAAGACCGATAATGGACACCATGAACGGAATATGCGTGCGTCGAGTGGAGACAATCAAATGTGATGCCGCGCGACAGGCACTTCAACCGATCCGGAATTACCTTCCGTATCCGCCGAAGCCGGAGGATACGCACCCTGCATGACGAGCGGTAGCACCATGATACGACTCTGTACCGAAACCGACTTTGAGGAGATATACGCGATAATAAACGACGCCGCGGTCGCCTACCGGGGCGTGATCCCGGACGACTGCTGGCACGAGCCTTACATGACGCGCGAGGCCCTGCGGCGGGAAATCGAACGCGGCGTCGTGTTTCACGGCTTCGAGGAAGACGGCGTTCTCATCGGGGTGATGGGAATTCAGGACGTCCGCGACGTCACGCTCATCCGGCACGCCTATGTGCGCACCGCGCGAAGGAACGGCGGGATCGGGAGCTCGCTCCTCACACACCTGCTATCGCTGGCGGCCCGCCCGGTCCTCATCGGCACATGGGCGGCCGCTGAATGGGCGATCGCCTTTTATCGAAAACACGGATTCCATACGGTCTCGCCCGAGGAAAAGGACCGCCTGCTCCGAACATACTGGACCATTCCGGACCGACAGATCGAAACTTCGGTGGTGCTTGCCCGGAGCGCCACTCCACGGGCCTGAAAAGGGCCTATAGCCGTTGCCCCGAAGCGCAGGGCCGGCCGGCATTTATCCTCACACCCTGAAGAAAGAAATATGCTGGCGCAGCGATTCCGTCTGTGCGCTTATTTCCTCCGACGACGACGCTATTTGCTCCGCGCTCGCCGCAAGCCCCTGGGTGTTCTGGTTGATCTGGTCTATGGTTTTCATCATCTCGAGGTTCGTGTTCTTCTGTTCATCGATTGACAGCGAGATCGTATCGGACATTTCCATCACCCTCCGGGTATCGTCCAGCACTCTGTCTCCGAAATCTCCCTGACGCTGCGCCGATTCGGCGATTTTTCCGACAAGCACGTCCGTTTGCCTGATATTGTCGATGATCATGGAAAAAGCACGTGACGTCTCGTCAACATATCGTTTGCCCCGCATCACCTCCTCGAACCCGCTCTTCGCAAGGTCGCTGATTGTCCGGGTGCTTCTCGCCGTTTCTTCGGCGAGCTTGGATATTTCGTCGGCCACCACCGCAAAGCCGCGGCCGTGCTCGCCGGCGCGGGCCGCCTCTATTGCGGCGTTAAGGGCAAGCAGGTTCACCTGCTCGGAGATGTCGCTGATCATTTTTACGATATCCGAAATCTGCGCCGTGCTCGAATCGATTCTGTTCATCCCGTCGATGGTTTCCTGCATGAGCTCGCTGCCCCTCTGCGCCTCCCGTGTCATGGCATTGGCCATGTCAAGCGCCTGCCGCGCGTACAGGCTCACCTCGGCGACAAGCCCTTTTAACTCGACCATGCTTCCATGCGTCTCGCGGGCGAGATTGGACTGATCGCGCGTATTGCCGGCGATCATCTCGATCGAACCGGAAATTTCCTCCAGCGATGCCGACGCCTGCTCCACCGATGCGGCCTGGCTCTGCGCGGTCTGCGACAGGTCCTGGCTTGTGGCGGTGAAAGCCAGCGCCGAATCGGCAAGCTGGCGCAAAGAATCGAGGGCGATATGGATGATCCGGCGCAGTTGGTCGATCACGAGTTTCAAATGCCGAATCATCTCGCCGAACTGGTCGGGGACATAGACGTCGACATCGGCCCCGAGCCCCCCATCCGCCATTTCCCGGAAGATTTCGATAACGCGGACAATCGGCCGCGAAATGATCCTGCTTACGTAAAATACGATGAACACAAGCAGGCCCATGGACAGTGTAATTCCGGCCATTATTCCCATCATCTGCCGGTTGACACCCTCCAGAAACTCTTCCTTGTTCTCCAGAAGGGCAAGATACGCGTTGATCGATCCGATTTTTCTCAGATACGCGTATTTGGACTCCCCGTCAAAAACGAAACGGACAAATTCCCCGTCGAGATCCTTCCCCACGATCCTGCCGACCCCGGAAAAGGAATCGCCGTCGTCTGCAATGTCCTTTCCGATGCGTTTACCCGTATGTTTGTTCTCAAAATCAAGTATAATCCTCCCATCGTCCGCCAGGATCAGGTAGCGGGCGCTTTTTAAAACCTTTCGATCGATGGCCCTGTCGTTGATGGCGCTTATAAATAGACTCGTCCCCATCATCCCCACCATCTCTCCTCCTCTTTTTATCGGAATGGCGACAACCACCACCGGTTTCCCGGTTGACTTGCTTATTACGGGCTCGGAATAGGTGGTCGTGCCGGTTGAGAAAACCTCGCGGAAATAATCGCGGTCACCGACATCGATGTATTTCCCGTTGCTGAACGCGCCCCGTCCGTCCGGACCGGCCACAAAATAAACGGCCACTCCCTCGTCCTTGTCCTTTTCGAGACGCGCCAGGAATTCCATGATCCGTGTCATGTCCATCGACTGGATGACCTCGTTCCGCACAAAGGCGCCCATCTCCACCTCGGCGCGACGAAAAATCGAGTCGAGCAGAAGATTGGACCTCTCGACCGTGGAGGTAAGCAGAAGTTCGGCAACCCTGAAATTATCATCATAGGATGTCTTGAACACCACGATCCCCGCGAATAAAAGAAGGAATGCCACGGGAGAGAGGATGGGCACTATGAACTTCGTGAATATCGAAAGCGGTCGATAGTCTATATACTCACCGGTGCCGTAGAGTACCCGTTTTGTCAGATAATACAGGATGTTCACCACCAGGGCGGCCGCAAACACCAGGCAGAGGAAAAAGAATACCGCGATATACGGCGAATCGAACACATCGATGAAAAAACCGGCGATAAAACAACCGACAAGGCCCGTTCCGAGCCCTGCCGAAAGAATTACGGAGACTCTCAGGGAGTATCCGTTTATAAAGTCGGCGGCGCTTTTCCTGTCTCCCTGAACTGCATCGCTCCTTACGGAAGCGATTGATCGCGCGAGCCGCCGTGTATATACGATGAGGGCGCCCAGCGTAGCAAGGTTGACCGGCAGAACTACCAGGCCTACTACATGCAAAGCGCTCAAAACGCGGGGCATTCCAATGTACAGCAAAACGAGGCTGAAAACGGGAAAGACTGTTAAAATAAGGATAAAATACGTGATAAACAGCTTTTCGGCCTCTCCCGGATCGTGCTTACCTATCGTTCTCTCCTTCCACATTGCACTCTCCTTCCACATCTTTCTCTGTTGGCAATACGGTTCTCTTTTTTAAACCAAAATGAATAATACGACTTTTATTCAATTATGTACAGTTATTTTCCGGAGAATACTGGTTCTCGTTCCATGCATCCAGCCTCGCTGCGCTTTTTGCAAAATGAGTCATGTCCATAAAAATTTTAACATTGATCGCATTAAAATAATTGACAGTCGGCCGGTACACTGCTATCTTCGCTTCATCTTTAAGGAGACAGCCATAATTATGACGGCCCGGAGAGCGCTGAACACCCTTCTGACCCTGACCTCCCTCGTAGTGGTGGTGGTAGTGGTATGCGCCTCGAGCGGGGTTACACCGTAGGGTCCGTCGCGTAACAGCGAATACAAACAAGAGCCCCTGTCGGTGTAACCGGCAGGGGCTCTTTTATTATCGCACCATCACACCTGCAAGGAGACGAACCATGAGACTTAACGGAGCCGAGATTATCATCAAACTCCTGGAGCGGCAGGGCGTCACCACCATCGCCGGAATCCCCGGCGGGGCCAACCTGCCGCTGTACAACGCTTTATATAAAAGCCCGATCCGCCACATACTGGCACGCCACGAGCAGGGGGCCGGATTCATCGCCCACGGCATGGCCCGCTCGACAGGCCGCCCGGCCGTCTGCTTCGCCACCTCGGGCCCCGGCGCAACGAACCTCATCACCGCCATCGCCGACGCGCGCCTGGACTCGGTTCCCCTCATCGCCATAACCGGCCAGGTGCCAACCTCCATGCTCGGCAGCGACGCCTTCCAGGAGGTCGACATCTACAATATGAC
>CAZEAH010000113.1:0-8007 GCA_964510075.1 uncultured Leptospirales bacterium
GGTCGTCTTGATGGCGTTCGTGAACAGGGAGTCGTGGGAGCTGTCGCTCTCCACAGGGATCGTTCACTACTGGAGCCGTTCACGCAACAAGCTGTGGAAGAAGGGCGAGTCCTAGGGCAACGTGCAGAAGGTGATGGAAATTCGCGTGGATTGCGACAACGACTGCGTGCTTTTAAAAATCGACCAGATAGGCGAAGCCGCGTGCCATACCGGCTTCAGGAGCTGTTTTTACCGCATGGTAAAGGGCGATTCGCTGGTTGAGGACGGGGTCAAGGTGTTCGATCCCGAGACCGTTTATGGAGACAAAAAATGAGCGACACCAAGCTGAAACTCGGCATCCCCAAGGGGAGCCTCGAGAACGCCACCATAGAACTTTTTCAGAAGGCCGGATGGAAGATTTCCGTGTCCTCGCGCAACTATTTTCCCTCGATCGACGACCCCGAGATATACTGCGCGCTGATACGCGCGCAGGAGATGGCGCGCTATGTCGAGAGCGGGGTGCTCGACGTAGGGCTTACCGGCCTCGACTGGATACTCGAGCATCGGGCGGATGTTGAGATTATCTCGGACCTTATCTATTCGAAGGCGAGCACGCGCAAGGCGCGCTGGGTCCTGGCCGTCCCGGAGAACTCGTCAATCGGGAACCTGGAGGACTGCGCCGGGAAGACCATCTCGACGGAGCTCGTGGAGTTCACCAAGGGGTACTTCGCCGAGCGGAACATCCCCGTTAACGTCGAGTTCTCCTGGGGCGCAACGGAGGCCAAGGTGGTTGAGGGGCTTGTCGACGCCATCGTCGAGGTAACGGAAACCGGTAGCACAATCCGTGCGCACGGCCTCAAGATCATCCATACGCTGCTCGAAACGAACACAAAGCTCATCGCCAATAAAAAGAGCATGGCCGATCCGTGGAAGAGGAAGAAGGTCAACCATATAGCGATGCTGCTCCGCGGCGCGCTCAACGCCGAGAACCTCGTCGGCATCAAGATGAACGTCCCCAAGGGGAACATCGATGCGGTGGTCGCCCTTATCCCCAGCATCACCGCGCCTACGGTTGCAGAGCTCTACAAGGCTGAATGGCTTTCGGTGGAGTCGGTCATAGGCGAAGACGTGGTGCGTGAGCTCATCCCGAAGCTCATCGAGGCCGGGGCGGACGGCATCATCGAATACCCGCTCAACAAGGTGGTGGGGAGGAAAGACGTTGTTTTCTAGTATCCCCCGCAGTCACGGCCGGGCATAAAAATTTGTTTGATATCCGCCGGTACGGGCGCACACTGTCCGCGGGACTGTATGATCAAGGAGAGGATACGGATTTACCGCGAGACGGCAAGGGAGATCGCCCTCTCGGCCGAGAAGCCGGTTTTTTACGACGAACGCGCGCCTGAGATTGAGTACGCCGGGCGTCTCTGCGATCGATCGGAGCATGCCGCCGAGGCACGGAGGGCGATGCGCGAGAGCGGCGGCTCGATGGGACACGGCCTGGGCCACGCGCACCGTGTGGCCGTGGAGGCGGCCGCCATCGTGCGTTGCGAGATCGGAAACCGGCCCGACTGCGACCGGCTCGCCGAGGACGCGCTTATAGCCGGTTATCTGCACGATATCCGCCGCGGTGAACGGCGTCATGCCGAAGCAGGGGCGGAATACGCGGCGGAATTCCTGCGGGGACTGATCGAACCCGTCGATCGTGAAATCATCGTGTTCTCCATACGCAGCCACGAGGCGTTCCGCGACGGCGATCCCGCACCCACCGCGAAGACGGAGCTGGTTTCCGGGGCGCTCTACGACGCGGACAAGTTCCGCTGGGGCCCTGACAACTTCACCGATACCGTCTGGGACATGGCCGAAGCTCTGCGCATCGATCCCGCCATGATCATCGAACGCTATGAAGAGGGTGTCCGCGGAATCGTCCGGATCCGGGACACATTCCGCACCGGGACGGGCAGGCGGTATGGTCCGGATTTCATAGACAGGGGGCTGGCGATCGGCGAGCGGCTTGTCGCCCGCCTGAGGGAAAATATGGACGGATTATCCTGATGTTGATAAGCTGTTGATGCCGGTTTCCGCCGGCGAGAAATGGATATATGGAAGACCTTACGGCAACAACCACCGACGAGCGGCAGACGGGCAGGCGGCAGGGCAGCATTCTCATCGTCGACGACGAGCACCTTGTGCGCAAGGCGCTTTCGCGCTACCTGGTCAAGATGGGATATACCATCGACACGGCCGAGGACGGTAACGTTGCGATCGCCAAGCTCGAATCGGAACCCTACGACCTGGTGCTTACCGACCTGAAGATGCCCAACCTGGACGGCCGGGAGCTTTTGACGATGATGTCCGAAAAGTTCCCGGACATACCGAAGATCGTGCTAACGGGATTCGGCACCAACGACGACATCATCCTCGCCCTTAAGACCGGCGCGTACGACTTCCTCACCAAGCCCATCATGGACTTCGCCATCCTCTACCACGCCATCGAGCGCGCGCTTGACCGCAAACGGCTGAACGACGAGAAAAATCGCTACGTCGAGCAGCTCAGCCAGATCAACGACATCATCACCATGCTCAACCGCGGCAAAAAGACGGAAGAGATCTTCATGATGCTGAACACCTCGCTCCGGAAGATCATCCCGTTCAACCGGCTGTCGCTGCTCATGATCGACGATACGTCGGGCGAGGTGGTCACCAAGCTCGTGGAATCCGACCGCGAGGTGGAGTACGGCGGCATGCGCAACTTCAATCTGGGCGATTCGCTGCTCAAGGAGGTGGCGCTGGGGAAAGAGGTGATCATCATAAACGACCTCGGCGAATACCTCGCTGAGCATCCCCAGTCCAGGCGCACCAAGACCCTGCTCGAGGAAGGCCTCCGCTCGACGATGATGGTGCCCCTCATCATCAACAACGTGACGAGGGGTTTTCTGGTTTTCAACTCGATGGAGGCGAACGCGTTTAACAGCGAGCACAGCTTCTTCATCCGTTCCATCTCCGGCCAGATATCGTTCAGCATCCAGCGCGCGGAGCTGCTCGACCAGCTCGAACTCCATACGAAGAACCTCGAACACCTGGTGAAGGCGCGCACGCACGAGATACTGAAAACGCAGAAGACCACGATTTTCGCGCTCAGCAGGCTCGCCGAGGTACGCGATCCGGAGACGGGGGAACACCTGGAGCGCATCCGCAATTTCAGCGTGCTCATAGCACAGATACTCAAGTACTCCGGCAACGAGCTTGAGATCACCAACCAGTATCTGCGCGACCTTTACGATTCGTCCATTCTTCACGACATCGGAAAGGTCGGCATACCCGACGACATCTTATTGAAGCCGGGCCCCCTCTCCCCGGTGGAGTACGAGATCATAAAGACGCACACCACGATCGGCTATACCGCGCTCAAGGAGGCGTCGCGGGACCTCGGCGAGAACTCCTTTCTCAACATGGCCATGGAGGTCACACTGTATCATCACGAACGCTACGACGGCGGCGGATATCCGACGGGGCGCAGGGGGGTGGAGATCCCGCTGGCGGCGAGGATCGTGACGATATCCGACATCTACGACGCCCTTACCTCGAAAAGGCCGTACAAGGAGGCCTTCCCGCACGACAAGAGCGTCAGGATTATGAAAGAGGAATCGTCCCGCTTCGACCCGATGCTTTTTAAAATATTTCTTGATAATGAGGGCGAATTCAACCGTATTAGAAAGGAATTCAGCTGATAATGACGCGGCGGGTTTCCTGAAATGCGGCAGACAATGAACGTGCGCATAGGCGGGCCGATCACCCCGGTGGTAAAGAACCTTCTCATCATCAACGCCGGGGTGTTCCTGTTCCAGCAGTTCGCCTCCATGCTCGCGCCCGGGATGATCGAGCACCTCTTCGGCCTCAACCACCAGGGCCTTGTATACGAACTGCGCTTCTGGCAGATCGCCACCTACATGTTCCTTCACGGCGGCTGGCTCCATATTCTGTTCAATCTGCTGGGCCTGTGGATGTTTGCCGGCGATCTGGAAGCGCTGTGGGGAAGCCGGCTCTTCCTGCGCTATTACCTCTTCTGCGGCATCGGCGCCGGCGTATTCATCGCGGCGATGAACTACTTCGTGGCGCTGCGGTACGGTCCAAATCCATTCGCGCCCTACGCACCGACGACACTGGGCGCATCGGGGGCCATTTACGGGATACTGCTTGCCTACGGGCTGACCTGGCCGAACCGGGAAGTCCTGCTGTATTTCCTCATCCCGATCAAGATGAAATACCTTGTACTCTTCTTCGGCATTGTCGAGTTCTTCGGCACGCTCACCAGCGTGAAGGGGGCGGGCGGGAACATCAGCCATATCGGCCACCTGGGGGGGCTTGTGTCGGGGCTGGCGTTTATTTTAGTACGCTCGAGATCCGGGGCCCCGCGGGGGCGGGCGACGGCCCGAGGGACATCCCTCTGGTCCCGTTTTGCGAAAAAACGGCGGCTGAAAAAGAAACAGAAGGAGATAAACGAGCGCATAGAGGCCAAGCGCATAATCGATGTCCTGCTCGAAAAGATCGCGCGCGAGGGGATGAGCTCGCTAACTCCCGGTGAGCGAAAGCGACTGGACTGGGCGCGACGCCATTACTACCCCGACGACCGGGAGACGATGCATTAAACGAGTCCTCGCCGTATTTTCCCGTCTCCCGTGAGCCCGGTGAGCGGGCGTCGCACCCCCGATGCTACATTTTACCGTTTCTGTTCATTTACAATACATTCCCGGAATTTATCATTGACAGGCATGACCCCGAATACCACCCTTTGCGGTATCGGCGAACGCCGACGCGGTCGCGTGTCGCTCCGACATCACGAAAAACGCGTAAAACGACCGATGTTCCTCCGGGGAACAGGACCGACGGATTCATTATGAACGGATACTTTATACATTACGGGGACGGAACATGTACTGGAACAGCGAACTTGAGACCATCGACCGCGCCGGTCTGGAGCGGATACAGCTCGAACGCCTGAAAAACGCGCTCGCCGCAGGCGCCTCGACCCCGTTCTACAAAAAGGTATTCGCCGAGAACGGCGTAGACCCTGCGAAGATAACCACGCTTGACCACCTGAAAGACATTCCCTTTACGACGAAAAACGATCTGCGCGTGAGCTATCCGGACGGCATGGTGGCGGTCCCGAAGCGCTCCATCGTGCGCATGCACGCGTCCTCCGGCACCACGGGCAAGCCCACGGTCATCTTCTACACGATGAAGGACGTTGACGAATGGGCGCACCAGGTGGCGCGCGGCATGATGGCGACCGGTACCACACCCGACGACGTGTTCCAGAATATGATGGGCTACGGGCTGTTCACCGGCGGTCTGGGCCTGCACTACGGCGCCGAAAAACTCGGCTGCATGGTTATACCGATGTCCACGGGCAACACGCTCAAGCAGATCCAGTTCATCCAGGACTTCGGGAGCACGGTGATACACATCACCCCGAGCTACGCGCTGCATCTGGTCGAGGAAATCCGCGGCCATGGCATCAATCCGCCGGACCTCGGCGTGAAAAAAGCCTACCTGGGGGCCGAGCCCTACTCCGAGGGAACGCGGGACAAAATCCAGGAACAGTTCGGCGTCGACGCCTACAACAGCTACGGCATGTCCGAGATGAACGGTCCCGGCGTAGCCTTTGAATGCGTGCACAAGAACGGCATGCACCTGTGGGAGGACTACTATATCGCCGAAATCATCAATCCCGATACGGGAGAGAACCTCCCCGACGGCGAGGAGGGCGAACTCGTGCTCACTCACATCAACCGCGAAGCCATGCCGGTGTTTCGCTACCGCACCCGCGACCTGACGCGCTTCATCCCCGAGCCCTGCCCCTGCGGCCGCACCCACAGGCGCATCGAACGCATCAAGGGGCGTACCGACGACATGATGATCGTCAGCGGCGTGAACGTGTTCCCGTCGCAGATTGAGACCGTCCTCATGAATATTCCCGAGGTGGGCAACAATTACCAGATCGTGCTGGAGCGCGAGAACAACCTGGACAGGATGCACATTAAGGTAGAGCTCTACTCGAAGATGTTCCACGGCGACATAAAGGAGCTTGAACGGCTCAAGAAGAAGATGGGAGAGGCCCTGCGCGCCATCATCACCATAAACCCGAAGATAGAGCTTCTCGAGCCGGGTTCGCTCCCGCCGAGTCAGGGCAAGGCGAAAAGGGTGTTCGACAACAGGTCTCTCTGAAGGAGGATGATATGCCGCATCAGGTATCGGTTTTCGCGGAGAACAGGCCGGGCAAAATTGAGCGCATCACCGGCGTTCTGCTGAAAAAGAACATCGACATCAGGGCGATCACCATTTCGGATTCCGGCGACTACGGTATCGTGAAGCTCCTGGTGGACCGGCCGCAGGAGGCCGCCGACGCGCTCAAGGAGGAGGGGATCGCCGCGACCCTGCGCGATATCGTGGCCATCCGGGTAAAGGACAAACCGGGCGGCCTCTACGAGGTGGCATCCATCCTGACACGGAACGAGGTCAATGTCGAAGACGCCTACGGATTCATCATCGAGCGGAAAAAGGACGCCGTGTTCGTGTTCCAGGTGCAGGACGTGCGCAAAACCGAAAAGATTCTGTCGGATGCCGGCTTTTCCATCCTCTCGGACGGTGAGCTCTACCTCCTCTGACCGGCGAAAAAGGCTTTTCTTTTTATCCCGTATCCGGTACATTACAAACGTCACGTCCCGGGCGACGTCAGCGCGGTGTGCGCGTTCGACCGCCTGCGTGAGAAGGTGGATGTGGAGTATGGACAGGGAACACGCCCTCGGGCTTTTGCGGAAATACGTTAAGAATGAAAACATGTTCAAGCACTGCCTGGCCTCGGAGGCGGTGATGCGCTCGCTGGCGCGCGAGCTCGGGCGGGACGAGGCCACGTGGGCCCTTGCGGGTCTGCTTCACGACCTGGATGTGGAGCTTACCGACGCCGACCTCGCCGTCCACGGCCGGGAGACGGTGCGTATCTTGAGCGAGCAGGGTGTAGATCCGGAGATCATCGACGCGATCCGGTTGCACAACGAAGAGGCCTTCCCGGGGGAGAAGCGTTCCACGCTGTTCCAGCACGCGCTCGCCGCGGGAGAAACCGTTACCGGGCTCATAACCGCCACCGCGCTGGTCTATCCCGATAAAAAGCTATCGAGCGTAAAGGCCTCGTCGGTCGTGAAGCGCATGAAGGAGAAGGCCTTCGCTCGTTCGGTAAACAGGGACATCATTCTGGAATGCGAAAAGTTAGGCATGGATCTTCCGCGATTCGTGGAGCTTTCGCTTTCGGCCATGCGCGGGATTGCGGACGAACTGGGCTTATAGGGTCGGCTTAGTATTTGAGGGATTTATCTCCGGCCGATGGAGGAAGGTATATGGGGAAAATATGTGCCGTTATGGCGGTCGTGCTGATATTCGCGGGATGCGGCCCGCGAAAGGCCGCGGACCGGGGGAACATCCTCATAAAAGGCGCGTTTATTGACGATACATCATATATGATCGTTTGCAAGGGATATCCGCGCGAGGGGCTGGAGGGCGTACAGGCCATGGAGACCGCCAAGGAGGCGGCCCTTCTGAACGCGCAGATGATCGCTAAAGACATCTTTGCCGATTCCGTGGACGTGGTGCGTCAGGGCGTCGCAGACCGTTACGACACGGCAGACGGGTATGCGGTGGTGACCTATATCATCAAGGGGCCGGGCCTCAGGCAAAGCCTCAGACCTGAACGGCCGCCTGTAGAGTGAGGCTTCGAGATCATTTAAGAAAGGATGAATCGGGATCGAACATGAGATCAATAATCAAAATAAGCTTTGCGGTCTGCCTGACGCTGCTTGTGACGTTGTCCTGACGGGAGGAGCTTTTCGAGCTTGCCGGGGATCATAATATTCGGATAATATATGCGAACGATTCCACTTTCAGCACTATCTCTCCTCTCTGGGTGCGTAGCTATTCCGGCAGGTGTTCTGGCCCCGATTTTTCAAGCACTTTTTTGCGTAACCACATAGAACGCAT
>CAZEAH010000114.1:0-7980 GCA_964510075.1 uncultured Leptospirales bacterium
GGGTTTAAGGTGATAAAGGAGCTCGTTACGCTCCCGACGGAGGCGCATGTGTTCCTCGCGGAGCGGACGGCGGAGACGGGCCTCAGGATCAACATCTTCAGGGAGGTAGTGGAGATGCTTTCCGATATCGCGCTCAGGGAGGGGACGCTCGAGTCGGTTCTGGCGATCCCTCCCGCGCGGACCGGCGACCGCCGTAGGGACGAGCAGGCATTGTTCGACGCACTCTATGCGCTGAGGTACCCTTCCTATACCGCGATGAAGGAAAAAGCGGAGAAGATCGTCTTCGGGATCGAGCGCGGAGGTTGCGCCGTGACGTTCCCGCCGTATTTCGAGAGAGGGGAGATAACGCTTAACATTCGGTTCGCCCGGGGAGAGAGGGAGGAATCCATCCGGAGGAGGCTTTCCGAAGTCGACGCGCGTGCTATAGAAAAGCTTCTCGAACTCCTCTAGTCCGCGAAAAAGCGGTCCATGTTATGGATGGCCCTGCGAAAAGTCTCTTCGAGGCTGTACCCCGATTTATACCCCGCCGCGTTCTTGTGTCCGCCTCCGCCGTTCTCGATGGCGATCTGCGCGACATCGTAGTCTCCCTTGGTGCGCATGCTCACCTTGACGGGACCGTTGACGTCCTGTTTAACGAGAATGCTTGCCACCACCCCCTGGACGGTCAGGGGAACATTGATCGCGAGCTCTCCCTCGGAAAAACTCGCGCCCGATCTGGCGAGCATCTCGGGAGTGAGCTTCATCGCTATAAGTTTTCCTCCGTGATGCACCTCCATGGTGGAGAGAATCATGGCGCGCAGGGCGAAACTGGCAAGGGAATTGTTCTCGTAGATGTGCTCGTACGATCTGAACGGGTCGGCGCCGAGTTCCACAAGATGTCCCGCTATCCTGAAGGTTTCCGGGGTCGTCTTCGGGTAGCGGAATGAGCCGGTATCGAAAAGCATCCCGGCATAGAGCGCCTGGGCGGCCTTGGGGCTCGGCGTAATGTTGAAATACACGAACAGGCTGTAGATGATTTCGCAGGTGGACGAGGCTTCGACTTTTATGAAGTTCGACTCCAGTTTGTCCTGCCCGCCCTCGTGATGGTCGATTATGAAAACGTCTTTAACGCGCCCACGGAGCCGCTCGAAGAGCTGGCCGACGTTGTCGAAATCGTTGGTGTCGAGAACGAAGACGGCGCAGTCCTCGACCGGATAGGGGAGCTCGACCGAGTCGGAGTAGACGTTGATCTCGTGTTCGGGATCGATGAAAAGGAACTTGTCCGGTACCGGGTCCGAGTTGAGTATAACCGCCCGCCTGCCAAGGTGGCCTAGTATCTCGCGGAACCCGATTTCGGCGCCCAGGCCGTCGCCGTCCGGGCTTTCGTGGGTTGATATAATAAACCTGTCGTGCCGGGAAAGAAACCGCTCGAGATTGGCGAACCCACGGTGCATCGCCGATTATACCCTGGCGGCCTTTTCTTTGAGAAGCGGAAACCCGAGCTCTTCCCTTATCTGAAGGTAACGCTCCGCGCAGCGGCGCGCCATGTTTCGGACCCGCGTGATGTAGCCGACGCGCTCGGTGACGGATATCGCCCCGCGGGCGTCGAGCATGTTGAATATATGCGAGCATTTAAGGACGCAGTCGTATGCGGGGAGCACGAGCGGCGGGGAATCATATTCGAGAATGGATTGGCACTCCTTTTCGTACTTGTTGAACAGGTCGAAGTGAAGGTCAACGGAGGCCACGTTGAAATTATAGTGGGAGAATTCGAGCTCGCTGCGGTAGTGAACGTCGCGATACAGGATGTTCTCATTCCACTTTATATCGAAAACGCTGTCAACGCCCTGGATATACATACATATGCGTTCGAGTCCGTAGGTGAGCTCCACCGGTATGGGGTCCAGCTCGAAACTGCCGCACTGCTGGAAATAGGTGAACTGGGTGATCTCCATGCCGTCCAGCCAGACTTCCCACCCGAGCCCGGAGGCCCCGAGGGTCGGAGATTCCCAGTCGTCCTCGACGAAACGAACGTCGTGTTCCTCGAGCTTTATGCCGAGGTAGCGCAGCGAGTCGAGGTAGAGGTCCTGCACGTTGAGAGGCGACGGTTTCAGAATCACCTGGTACTGGTAGTAGTGCTGGAGGCGGTTCGGGTTGTCGCCGTACCTTCCGTCCGTGGGCCTCCGGGAAGGCTCGACGTATGCGACGTTCCATGGTTCCGGGCCGAGCGCCCGCAGAAAGGTGGCCGGATTGAAGGTGCCCGCGCCGACCTCGAGATCGTATCCCTGTATGATGATGCAGCCCTTGCGGGCCCAGTATTCGTTGAGACCGGCGATAATATCTTGAAAATACATGAGAGACCCCCCTGACGTGTCCTCCGCTTACTAGGGGGCAGGACCGGGAAATAGTCAATTCTTTTTAGAAGAAGGGCCGGTTTCAGCGAGCGGCGGCGTTCGCCTCGTAGGCTTCCTTGAGGATCTTGTGGAGCATCTCGAAATTTTTTTTGTTGTTGAGATTGAAGTACTCCAGCACGTCCTCGTCGACGATCTCGAAACGGCAGTTGCGGTTTTCGATCTCGTTAAAGATGTACGCGAGATATACCGTGTACGCCAGGTCGCGGAAACGCTCCGGGGCCATGTGCGGCCGGTGGTGAAACTCGATCGCTTTAATCAGCGCGTCGTTGAACTTCCATTTCTTGCAGATGAGGCTCCCAAGAGTGCTGTGGCTCACTCCCAGCGTAATTTCCTCGATGACGGACGTCTGGGCGAGGTTTGGGTTTCCGGTGATCTCGACGAGCCTGTTGATCTTTTCCGGGCCTATCGAGAGAAGTACGATCCTTCCTATGTCGCACAGGAGCGCCGCGAGGTAGGCGAAGTCGCTCATCTTGCTGTGCTTGATCTGTATGGCGATGCGCTGCGCGTAGAACGCGGTGCGGTAGGAGTTTTTCCAGATCGCCTCGAACTTTTTATACCGCGAATCGAGCACCTTTTGTACGCCGGTGGCGACCAGGAGCATGTTGATGCCCTTGGTGCCGATTATCTTGACCGCCTCCTCAATGGTTTCGATCTTTTTGACCGTAATGTAGCCGGCCGAGTTGGCGAGCTTGAGGAGCGCGGTCGTCAGCCCGGGGTCGCGCTTGATGCTGTCGGCGATCTCGCGTATTGTCGAGTCGGGATTCGCGCAGAGGCGCTGTATCTCGATGATGTTTTCGGGGAAGGAAGGGATGTTTTCCAGCTCCTGGAGTATGCCCTCGGCGATCTTTACGCTGAACTCGCCGGCGTCGGGCCTGCGGGGGATGTTTATCTTCGCGATGGTAAGCTTGCCGTCGGTCGTTATGCTGAAGGTCTCCGGAGGAAGGCCTATGTTCTTGAACAGGATGAGCGCCATGGTGAGCCCCAGGCCGGCGCCTTCGGAATCGTCAAGCACGTCGTCGAACGCGTCCGATATGTCCTTGTACGAGTAGGCCTTCCGGACGCGCGACTCCACCTTTGCCAGCTCCTCGTCCAGAATGGCGATGTTGTTGATGATGCTGATGCGGAGGTTCTCCGGGAGCACTTTGAAAAACACCCGCACGACCAGCCTTGCCTCCGGGAGCTCGTTCAGGATGGAGGATTCGTCCGAAAACACCTCCTCCTTGAAAGTCTCCATTCCGATGCGATAGTCCTCTTTCTTGCGGATGTCCAGGCCTTTCTTGCGGAAGTACAGCCTCTTGGCGTTGGCCTTGACGGCGTTATTGATGAGCTCCTTGAGCACCGTCAGGAGCATGTCTTTCATGTAGAGGATATCGTAGTTTTCGAGCTCGCGATGGAGCACCTTTATGAGGTGTTCCTCGACGAGCGGGCTCATCAGCGAAAACTGGATGTAGAAATCCTCCCCGTTCCGTATGGCTTCTTTAAAGTTAGGAGGATTTAAAACGACCTGATTCTCGATGGTCCCTTCCAAGGCCCGCTCCTGTCCACATGCTGGTTCTTTTTTCTGTGTCCCGCCGCGGCGATTTAACGGATTTTACCGGGGTCGAATCACCGCGAACATTTTATACAACCGTAAAAACTCACATCCTGTTCGCAGTATAAATGAACAAGGTTCATTTAATAAAGCACTTTTTTACAGGTACTCGAAGCGCCGCCGAATATTTTTAAAGGCGCCCTCAATAAAACCATATACGCCGAAATACACCTGGTCCTCTCCGAGCCGGCCGAATCCGTGGCCGTAACCCGCGAACGCCCGCACGTCCATCATATAACCGGCGGTGATTCTGAGATGCGCCTCCGCCCCGGCGGATGCCCTGAATGCCTCGATTTCGGGCCTTCCGTTCCAGGCGTTTCCGTATTCCGCGTACACGCGCGCCGAAAGGTCCCTGAAATACAGAGGCAGCATCCGGAAGCCTCCTTCCCGCTGAAAAACCGGAAACCTGTATTCCAGCGTCCCCGAGGCGAACCTGTCCGAATATTCCGCTCCCGCCGGGTAGCCCCTCATGCCGAACTCGTCCTCATCGGAGGCCGGGGGACCGGTTTTGCCTCTCTCGAACCTTCCCAGCGGGTAGGGGGAAAGGCGCTCCGGATTGTTGAACGAAGCCCCCCCGCGAATGCGTACCATGAGTACGTGGTTCCGGGCCGGGCCCCCTGTATAGTGTGAAAGCTCGGCACGGGCCTTATAAAAAGAAATGTCCGAGCCGATCGCTTCATTATACGTATCGGCGACAAGGGCGAAATTTATTCCATCTTCTTCACTTATCGAGTAGGGGTACTCACGCGCCCCGGTATACGCCCACACGAAACCGGCGCGGGCCAGCCGGTCCCTGAAGCGTTCGACCGGGCCGCCGAACGGAGCGGAAACGTCCGTCAAGTCTTCCTCGTAGCTGTACGACAGGAGCAGGGAGTGCGTGTACAGGAAGCGTATGAAGGGGATTTCAACGGCGGTGGAGACCTTTCGTTCAAGTGTTCTCTTCACGCCGTAGGAGAGCCCGTCCGACCAGGGGAAGCGGTCATCCCCGAAGAAAAGTGCCTCGTTCTCGTAACGAAACAACAGATTCGGGTACAATCCCGCGTACAGGTAGGTGAAATCCACGACAGCGCGCCGCTGTATATTGTACGCGTACGCGAAGAGCGAATAGAAATGCCGGTACAGGGTGTCGTTTCCGGGGAGGTACACGCCGTACAGCTGGTCGTATTTGTCCTCGTACAGTTCGGATGTTCCGAACACGGGAAGCCAGAAGGGCGGCATCACTGAATGGATTGGAGTATAGGGCGTGCCGGGCTGAGCCGCGGACTCATTGTCTTCGGGTGTCACGAAATGATCGGGCGACAGCGGCGTCGGCGCGAGGACGGTCCTCTCCGTTCCGTTCGCGGGATACGGTATGAGCGCTATGTCGAATCCACGCGCTCCGTACGAAGCGAAGGCGATCGAACCCCCGTCGGGCGAGACGTCCGGGTGGAATGCACCGCCCGCCAGGTTGGTAAGTCGAACCGTGGCGCCGTTTGAGGTGTCAATTCCGTAGAGATTATATACGCCGCCGCGGTCCGAGGAAAAGACAATCCGCCTTCCGTCAGGGTGCCAGGTGGGGCAGATATCGTCGTGCGGGTCGTCCGTGAGTCTGGTGAACGCGCGATGATCGCGGTCGTAGAGCGCGAGGTCGGAGTGACCGCTCTGGTCTTTCATGGTGAATACGATTTTCCTTGCGTCGGGCGAGAGGCGGGCGTGGGCTATCCGCAGGTTGCTGTGCCGCACTATCTCTTCGGCCGCGGTAAACGAGCCGTTTGAAAGTACGAGCGAGTAACGCCCGCGGTCGTGGCGGACGAACACCGAAACGCTTCCATCGCGCGAAATGTCCACCGACTCTCCGCGCAGCGCTTTCGTTATCCGGCTGTATTTTTTTTCATCAAAGGAGTAAACGTCGTTGTACAGCGAGAACGACCGGTGGTATTCCGGATCGGAAAGGAATACCCTGTCGTTCGTTACGCTGATCGATCCGGGATCGTGCACCGTGCAGAGCTCCTCGGTCGTGCCGTCGGCGGTGGAGACGCGCATGAGGGCGGTTTTTTCACGGGCCGTCGATCGTATGTAATACAGTAAGCGCCCGTCGCGCGAGAAGCGCGGGTACGAGGTAAGGTAACCGGTATCGGTGATCAAGCGCAGGGGTGTACTTCCCGCGGCCTCGATCGATTCGAGCTGGCGGCGGTAGCGGACCTAGAGGTAGCGCCCCCACTCCTTCCAGAGCGCGATGAAGTTATCGCCGTACACGTCGTTCGCGTTCTTGTTTACCAGGTACGGGATTATGTTGTCGGTGTTTTCTTCCATCACCGCAGAGAAACTGCGCTTCCCGTATTTTTTTTCAAGGAAATCGACGAAGAGCCCGCCGTACAGGTACGGCGTATGGCCCATGGGCCAGGGCCGGGGAAAATGCGAGGCGGCCGATATCGGCATGAAGCGGTCCCCGGCGAACGCCGCGCGCATTACCATATCGGTGTAGCTGCTGTTGTTCCTGCCGGGTGCGAGCGGCGCGCCCGGCATGCGGCGGGACTCGTAATAGACCGCGTTTCCCTCGAGCATCCACATTGGCAGAAACACGTTCGGAAAACACACCCTGCCCAGCGTGTAACGCGTGATGGACGGCAGTCCGCTGATCGCGTCCAGATTGAGCGTGTGGGTGTATTCGTGAGTGAGGAGAAGCCGTTGCCAGTCATCGTAGTTTGAAAGCGACGAATCGGGGCGGGGCCGCGCCATGTACACCTGGA
The DNA here is from genome assembly GCA_964510075.1 of uncultured Leptospirales bacterium. Taxonomy (GTDB): domain Bacteria; phylum Spirochaetota; class UBA4802; order UBA4802; family UBA5368; genus MVZN01. The sequence goes on from CAZEAH010000114.1 coordinate 6,714, forward strand.
CCCGGTTGAACGGGTAGGGAGTGGAAAATCCGTTCGCGTCGTCGGTGCTGTCGACCATGACGATGTCGGTGCGGAAAAAGGGGGTCCAGCGGTGCAGGGGCGAGAGTTCACGATGCAGATCCTCGGCCCTCTGCGCCATGGCGGACGCCTCGGCCTCGAGCCCCCGGTGATAGTGGATGCGGAAGTGCTCGGTCTTTATCGAGCGCCATTCCAGGGACGGGTCGAACATTACCGCCCCGTCGGCGAACCGATATACGAGGAGGGCGCAGGCGATGCACATCGTTCTGATTGGTATTTTCATGGTCGTGTATAATATCCGTGGTGCGCGAGGGGCGTCAAATATCTTATACCGCGCGAAGGCCATCGAATACATCTTTTGTGAATTCTCATTGAGCACAGATTAATCTTGACATTTTACCGAAATCTTACAATACAAATTGCAGAGGCTTCACAATGATTATTCCTCGGGCGAATTGATGAGAAGAAAAAGGCTCTGCCATTGCTGGTGGAGAGGATATTGATTCCTCCGACATTTCAGCCGTCATCACCGCATGAAGAGCGGTGATGTATAATCAATGCCGGAGGTATGCAATGAATTCTGAAAATTTCATCGTTAAATATCGATTTACAATACTTCTCGTCCTTGCAATGATCCTGATTACCGCATGGACATTGTATGCAGGCTTGTCGCACATTGAAGGTGTACCGGAAACAACTCCCGCAATGGTCGTCGTTCTCGCCCTTGTCGGACTCGCGGCAGGCTGCCTGGGGGGCTGGATCGGGACCGGCGGATGCAGCGTCATGCTGCCCATCCTTCATTTCTGGCTGGGTTTTCCCGCTGCGACAGCGGTAGGCACCACCCTTTTCGCCGTGATCTTTACCGCCATTTCGGGAGGGTACGGCCACTTCAAGTAAAAGAATCTGCATGTACGCACGGCCCTGTGGCTTGGCGGAGCCGGGGTTGTCGGCGTGCTGATTGGCTCCTGGCTTTTCCTGTTTCTGTCCGGGCAGTCACAGTTGTTGGGATTCATACTGGGAGTTGTTTTTCTGTGGCCCGCGTTCAGAATGATCCGCGAAGGTCTTGCCAAGGGGATGCCGGGTGCCGTGGCGCAGGGTAATTCGATCATCGACGGCGCGGCCCGGATGCGCGCGGCGGCGGTCATGGCCGAAAGCGCGAATAAATTTCTCGCCTCCCTCTCGTCCGAACAAAAGGCAAAAGCCGTCTTCAGTTTCAATGACGAGCAGCGGTTCGATTTCCATTTCATTC